>NZ_BDGJ01000003.1 GCF_002207765.1 Calderihabitans maritimus | reverse complement strand
CGAGCGTCCAGTTTAAACCGGACTAGCCGTCCAGTTTGAACCGGAATCGGTATCCAATTTGACCGGAATACGCAAAAGGAAGAAATAGTTAGAGCGCGCCTCCCCTTGCAAAACCCGCGTCAGGCAGCCCTCGCCTTTGTGGGGATGGTCAATTATTTTGCCGCTCACTATATCTTAAACCCTGAGGAACCATTTTCGCCGGACAAGAATGCCCGTTTTGTGGTGGAACTTTTCTTAAAGGGAATACTGTCTGTAGATGGAATTTGATTAATTTTTTAGTTGAGAAGACCTGCTATTTAGCAGGCCTTTTTGTTTGCCACATATTCTTGCCTTCCGGTGGAACACTAATACAATTAGATTAGCCCCTGGAACAGGAGCGACTGTTTCCATGCTTTTCATACTTCTGATAGTTTTAAGTTTCTTATTATTACCTCTTCTTCCTGTGTATTTTGATGTGCGATACCGCTGGCAGGAAAAAGATGAGCGCTTTCAGATAAAGCTCTACCTGTGGCGCGGCTTGGTCAGTCGCCTGGAGGTTCCACTACTTCAATGGCAGGGTAGAAATCTGTCTGCTATTTTTCGGTTAAAAGCCGGCAAGGATAAAGAAGGTAAGGTTTTAGCCAGGCGCAAGGTCAAAGTTCCCTGGTTTAAATTTCCTAAAGTTATGTCCTTATCGGCTCCTAGTGTTGCGTTTCTATGGAGAATCATTCAGATCAACCGTTATCTATTAGGGAAGGTTAACTGCATAAGGGTGCGCTGGGTAACAGAAATCGGTTTTAACGATCCTGCGGTTACGGGAATAGCGGTAGGGTTTCTGTGGGGGGTCAAAAGTTACCTGTATCATCACTTCCGGCGGGTCGTGAAAGTAGACTGTGTTGACCCGGTAATCAGGGTAATTCCCCATTTTACCGGTTCCAGGCTACAAATGGATTATCATTGTATATTCGCCATTCGATTAGGCTATATTATAATTGCAGGTTTTAAAGTCATCTGGAGCTTCATACGCCTATTTTTCCTGAAGGGGGTAACGGGACGTGCCGGATAATCATCCCATCGAGACGCTTATGAAAACGGCCATGGAAAGCATTAAGGAAATGGTAGATGTAAATACCGTGGTGGGCGACCCGGTAGAAACTCCTGACGGCAGCGTAATTGTTCCCGTTTCGCGGGTGAGTTGCGGCTTTGTTGCCGGGGGAGGCGAGTATGAAAGCGGTGATACCGGCGGCAAGAACGAGGCTAACAGCCTGCCTTTCGGCGGGGGTAGCGGTGCCGGGGTTTCGGTACAGCCGGTTGGTTTCCTGGTAGTAGGGAATAACCAGATCCGGTTGCTCCCCGTAGACGGCAATACAACTATCGATCGCTTGATAGACCTGACTCCCCAGGTTTTGAACCAGATACAATCACTGTTGGGAAGGGGAGAGAGGGAAGAGAAAGAAAAGCATTAAGGAACTTTTTTCTCCAGGGAGACCGCAAGGTCTCCCTTAAATTTTGCTAGAGGGCCGTTCTAGATTGTCCCATGTTTTCATAAATTTTACCATGAAAGACCGAAACCGGAGGTAGAGGCATGGTTAACGTTGTCTGGCTTCTCCTTTTGCTTACCGGAATAGTAGTAGCGGCCCTCAACGGAGATGTAGAAGTTGTAACCACAGCGGCCTTGCAGGCTGCCCAGACGGGAGTCAACATTGCTTTGGAGATTATAGGACTGATGGCCCTTTGGTTGGGCCTCATGCGTATTGCGGAAGAAGCGGGCATGGTGAGGTTTTTAGCCCGGCTGGTAAGGCCGGTGATGGAGTTTCTGTTTCCCAGCGTCCCCAAAGGTCACCCAGCCATGGGGGCTATCATTATGAACCTCAGCGCCAACATCTTGGGCTTGGGGAACGCGGCTACTCCCTTCGGGCTTAAAGCCATGCAGGAGCTACAGAGGCTGAACGATAATCCGGAGGAAGCCACCGAAGCCATGTGTACTTTTCTGGCCCTGAACACATCGTGTATAACCCTTATTCCGGCGACGATTATCGGTATTCGCGTGGCTGCCGGTTCCTCCAACCCGACTGAAATCGTGGGGCCCACCATTTTCGCTACTGCTACCGGTATGGTGGTGGCGGTAATAGCCGACCGGGTTTTACGACGGCGCTGGGCTAAACGTCATAGGAGGTAAGAGTATGCTGTCGGTCGTAATATCCGAGATTTCCCGCTGGGCCATTCCCGCCCTGTTGTTTTTTATACCGTTGTTGGGTTACCTGCGGGGAGTTAAAGTATATGAAGTTTTTGTGCAGGGAGCAGAAGAAGGCTTCAGTACGGCCGTTCGTATCATACCCTTTCTAGTCGGGATGCTGGTAGCCATTGCCGTGTTCCGGGAATCCGGGGCCATGGAACTCTTGGTGAGGCTCATAAATCCGGTTATGCGGGTGGTGGGAGCGCCCCCGGAAGTTTTACCCCTGGCGGTTATGCGTCCCCTGTCCGGCGGCGGTGCCCTGGGCATTGCCGCTGAGCTGATCAGTGCTTACGGTCCGGACTCCTTTATCGGCCGATTGGCTTCCGTCATGCAGGGCAGCACTGATACCACCTTCTACGTGCTCACCGTTTATTTCGGTTCCGTAGGAGTACGCCGCTACCGGTATGCGTTAACCCTAGGCCTTCTGGCAGATGTCTCAGGTCTTTTGGCTTCTCTGCTTATTTGTAATTTGTTGTTTCGTTGAAAAAGCGCCTCAGGGCATTCAGTTTTAATTTAATGGAGTATTACTGTTAAATAAGATATTTCAAAAACTTTTCACATTGTCGAACAGAAAATGCCAGTAAACAACAGGAAATAACGATGAAACAGAGAATTTTAAATTGTAAGAACGAGGAACGAGGTTTGATAATATCGAACAACATAGTAAATCGAAATGAGTCTGGGCAGGAGGGAGGCGGATGGTTGGGGAACAGCTATCTCTAACCAGAAACAAATTCGGGGACAGCTCTGGAAAAGCTGGTTAAACCCATGTGGGTTTGGGTTGGCGCTGCAGTTGTTGTTCTAATGGTCCTGACTTATATCCCTGGACTCGTGACGTGGCTTCCACACTTTCTGTTCAACCGATTAGTTGTTGTGGCGGGGGGTAGTTTCATCTTGAAAGTAAAAGTTAAACTGCTGGCACCTTTTAAGTTTTGGAACGGTATTGAGCAGGCGGAATTAGAGATACCTAGAAATAGTAAAGCTAGCGAACTGGTCAGTTTGATTGCCGAGAAAAGCAACATAGATAAATATGGCCGAGACCAGGTGATGATTCTTGCTGGCGATAGAATAGTTGGTCCCAATGACCTGGTCCCAGAAGGGATGGAAATATGGGTTATGTTACAGCCTATGGGAGGTTAAGGTGATGTGGCTATGAAGGGTGGTTATGCTGGTAAGATTTTGTGGGTAAATTTGACGGAAAGGAAATGGTGGGAAGAAGAAATTAAGAGCGATTATGCTTCCAAATGGTTGGGAGGGAGCGGTTTTGGTGCCGTTACATTAGCCAGGAATACCGGTGCAGAAACAGACCCGCTGGGGGAGGGCAATGTTCTGGGATTTTTTACCGGACCGCTCACGGGTACGATGGTACCGTCTTCGGGTCGGCATTCGGTAGTCGGTAAGTCGCCGTTAACCGGGATCTGGGGAGAAGCTAGTGTCGGAGGCAGTTGGGGGCGAGAACTAAAAAGGGCCGGCTATGATGGTGTAGTACTGCTGGGGAAGGCCGACAGTCCGGTATACCTCTGGATAAACGAAGGTGGAGTAGAAATAAGAGATGCTTCGGAGCTGTGGGGGCTGGATACCTATCAAACTGCAGAGAGGCTCCAGGAATTCCATCCTGGTGCTCAAGTGTGTGCTATTGGTCCTGCGGGGGAACGTTTAGTTAGAATTGCCGGGATTTTTACCGATGGTAAGGAAGGACGGGCTGCAGCGCGCTGCGGCTTGGGAGCGGTTGCAGGTTCTAAGAAGCTGAAAGCTCTTGTAGTACAGGGAACAAGAAGACCAAACCTGGCTGCTGAAGAAGAACTAAAGATTAAAGTAAAAGAGGCTATAAAAAGAATCAAAGAAAAAACCAAGGGTCTCAGGGAATTCGGTACGGCAGGTCTGGTAATACCTTGCGAGCAAATAGGCGATTTCCCTGTGAGAAACTGGCGGGATGGAAAGTGGGAAGAAGGAGCCAAAAACATTAGCGGTCCACGGATGGTTGAGACTGTACTCAGCGGCCGCTTTCACTGTGCAGGCTGCCCTATAGGTTGCGGGCGGCGGGTAAACATTACCACCGGGCCCTATAAGGGAGTCAGTGGGGGTGGCCCCGAGTATGAAACTCTTGGCCTGATGGGAGGTTCCTGCCTTATAGATAACCTGGAAGCTATCTGCTATGCTAATGAGCTCTGCAACCGTTACGGCATAGACACGATAGATGCAGCAAATCTAATCGCTTTCAGCATAGAAGCTTTCGAACAAGGTATTATTGGGAAAGAAGATACAGGTGGTTTGGCTTTGCGGTGGGGTGACCCCGCGATTTTAATTGAACTTATTCACCAGTTAGGGCAGAACAAGGGCTTCGGGTCTGTTCTGGCCAAGGGATTTAAGGGTGTACTTGCCGAGTTTGGCTCGGAGGCAGAAGAATTTGCCATCCATGTTAAAGGTATGGGGTTTCCGGCTCATGATCCAAGGGCGTACAACAGTATAGCTGTAGGATACGCTACCGCAAACAGAGGGGCGTGTCATTTGGAAGGGTTTAGCCATGCCTTTGAGCGCAACGTGGCCATGCCGGAATTTGGGCTGAATGAGCCGCTTGACCGGTTTTCTGTTGAAGGAAAAGGGAAACTAGTAGCCTTGGCTCAAAATCTCATGAGTGTTTTTGACTCGCTGGCATTATGTAAGTTTCTGTTGTTTGGCGGGGTCCAAATAACGGATTTGGCTGAGTGGGTTAATTTGGCCACGGGCTTGGACTTGACTCCGGAAAAACTAATGAAAATTGGAGAGAGGATATTTAATCTTAAACGCCTTTACAACGTAAAATGCGGCATCAGTCGTAAGGATGATGTTCTGCCGCCGCGTATCCTCAAACAAAAACGGGGGAGTGGAGGAGCAGCTGAAAATTTACCTCCTTTGGATAAGATGCTCGACGAGTATTATTCTGTCCGCGGCTGGAACGAGAACGGTATTCCAACCCGGGAAACACTGGAAAGTTTGGACCTAAGTGAGTTTATAGTTAGCGGGAGGGAGTAATTCAGTGGAAGGATTTGCGTTTCAACTGCAGACTAGAGTCTGTTTTGGTGTCAATGAGGTGTTTAACATCGGTAACAAGTGTCGCGAATACAATGCGATGCGGGTTTTTATTGTTACAGATCAGGGAGTTGTTGAAGCTGGCATTCTTGAACAAGTTAAAAAGGTAGTAAATGACGCGGGAATAGAAACTGTGGTTTTTGATGAGGTTGAACCGGATCCGAGCCTGGAGACTGTTCACCGCTGTGCTTCACGTTTTAGGGAGAAGAATTGCGATCTCATTTTAGCGGTGGGCGGGGGTAGCCCGGTTGACACGGCAAAGGGCGCCCGAGTAGTAGTGGAAAACAGCGGTCATATCAGGGACTATGCTGGTGTGAACAAGGTTCCCAAAGCTCCGGCTATACCTCTTATAGCAGTTCCTACGACTTCTGGTACAGGCAGTGAAGTTACGATGTTTGCTGTTCTGTCCGATTGGGAAAATAATATGAAAATAACCGTTGCAAGCCCCTATTTGGCACCCGAGCTTGCTTTAGTTGATCCGCTTCTTACATTAACGGCGCCGCCCTCCGTAACTGCGGCGAGCGGAATAGATGCTTTGGCTCACGCTATAGAAACGTACGTATCCCTTAAGGCCCAGCCACCCGCTGAAGTGCTCGCTCTAAGAGCTATTGAACTTATTGGAGAAAGTCTTAGACCCGCGGTTGCTAACGGGAGCGATGAAGAAGCGCGTACTAAAATGTCTCTAGGTAGTCTATTAGCTGGTATGGCGTTCAACAATTCTTTATTAGGTCTTACTCATTCCATCGGAGCGGCTTTAAGCGGCCACGCGCATGTAAGACATGGAGTAGCTATAGGGCTGCTTCTGCCCCATGTAATGGAGTTTAACGCCATGGCCAGATTGGAAAAGTTTAGGGACATCGCAGTTGCTTTGGGTGAGGATGTAAGAGGATTAAATTTAAGAGAAGCAGCTTTCCGTTCAGTTAAAGCTGTGCGCGAGCTGGTTGAAGACATTGCCTTACCACGCCGGCTGAGAGAAGTAGGAGTAACTGAGGACATGATTGAGAGTATGACTGAGGACGCCATGGGACATGGTATGTTAAAGTTTAATCCTCGAAAGGCTACGGAAAAAGACATTGTAGGAATACTTAGGAAGGCTCTATAACAAAAAGGGTGGTGCCAATGAGTTTTCGTTCCCTGCGCAGTTGGTTGAAAACATTAGAAACCAAGGGGTATCTGAAGAAAGTCAAAAGGGAAGTTGACCCGGTATACGAACTGGCTGCTGTGGCTAAGAAGGCTGACGGGCAGTGGGCTGTGAAGTTTGAAAAAGTGAAAGGGTATTCTGTTCCTGTAGTAGCCGGAATATTGCATAACAGGCAGCTGATTGCTGAAGCTATGAAAATAAACGTAGCTGAACTAGTGACTAAATTTGCTGAGGCGCAAGCTAATCCGCTGCCATGCTGCCTAATTGATAGAGAAAAAGCTCCTGTCAAAGAAGTTATAGTCCGGGATAATATTGACCTTGGTAGTATGTTTCCCATCCCGACCCACCACGAGAAGGATGCCGGACCGTACATTACTGCTGCTCTTCTTATTGCCAAAGACCCTTGCACTGGAGTACGTAACGTCTCCATTCATAGGCTTCAGCTGCTGGGTCCAAACAGGCTGGGTATCTTAATTTTACCCCGCCACCTGTGGCATATTTTTCGGCAGGTGGAAGAAAAAGACCAGCCGTTGGAGATTGCTCTGGTCATCGGTGTAGATCCCCTTACCTTACTGGCATCGCAGGCAATTACACCCTTTGGAGTGGATGAACTGGAGATTGCCAGTGCCTTGCATGGAGAACCTCTTCAGTTGGTAAAATGTGAAACAGTGGATATAGAAGTACCAGCTCATGCAGAAATAGTCCTGGAAGGACGGTTGCTACCCGGGGTGCGGGAGATAGAAGGTCCGTTTGGTGAGTATCCGAAGTACTACGGTCCTGCCAGTAAAAAGCCCGTAATCGTTATTGATGCTGTTACCTGTAGACGCCGGCCGATATATCAAACCATTGTAGCGGCAACAAGGGAGCATTTGCTCTTGGGAGCTATTCCACGGGAGGCTACACTCTTCCAAATGGTTAGGCAGGCAGTTCCTACGGTTCGGGCAGTGCACTTAACTCCTGGAGGCACATGTCGCTACCACGCTGTTATAGCTATCGATAAGAGACATGAAGGAGAGGCAAAAAACGCCATATTTGCTGCCTTTGCCAGTAGTGCGGAGGTTAAACATGTAGTAGTTGTAGATAAGGATGTAGATATCTTTAATCCTGAAGATGTAGAGTGGGCTATTGCTACTCGGTGTCAGGCGAGCAAAGATGTTATTATAATTTCTCAAGCCCATGGAAACAGACTTGACCCATCCAGTGATGACGGCTTGAGTGATAAAATGGGCATTGATGCAACCGTACCGCTTAGTGCTCCCGCGGAACGTTTTGAGAGAATCAGAATCCCCGGTTTTGAGAAAATCAGGCTGGAGGAGTACTTAGGGGATTGAGAGCAATGTGGGGTGGCTGTTCGGTAACGATGAAGTCTTCAGTGGATAGCAATTAAGCGGAAACTTACCATAATTTTTTATCGAAACTAAAATAGCGGATACGAAACAGGAAATTTGGACAAGAAAGAGAATTTATTTAGTAAGACGGTCGATAATATCGAACAAAATGTGGGGCGGTTGAAACAAATGCCAGGCAAAGATGTTTATAACCCAAATGTTAAAGTGCAGGCGGTGGCAAGAGCCATATCAATTATTGAATTACTGGCCAAGGCAGGCGAAATGAGTCTGGGGGAAATTGCCCGTGAGCTCCAGTTACCTAAGTCGACAATACATGGCTTGTTGAGTACTTTAAAAGAATTTGAATTCATCGAACAGTCGCCTTTTAGCGGTAAATACAAATTAGGACTTCGCCTTTTTGAAATTGGAAGTGCTGTAGCTAGGAACTGGGATGTAAGGGCAGTGGCGGCGCCGTATCTTCAGAAATTGGTAGATGAATGCTGCGAAACGGTGCACCTGGTAGTGCTCGATAAAGGCGAAGTGCTTTACATTGATAAGCGGGAGAGTCGGCAGTCGTTACGCATAGTTTCAGAAGTAGGAACGAGACTACCCGCTCACTGTACAGGGGTGGGTAAGGTCCTGCTGGCTTATTCATCTCCCAGTGAAGTTCGGCGCATAATAGCTGAAAAGGGTTTGCGGCGTTTTACCAAGAACACTATCACTGACCCCGAGAAACTGGCGGAGGATTTGGCTAGAATCCGCCAGCAGGGATACGCTGTAGATAACGAGGAAATAATGGATAGCCTGCGTTGTGTAGCGGCACCTATTCGAAACCATGAAGGAAGAGTAATTGCGGCCATGAGCATTGCGGGGCCTGTGGCGCGTCTTTCGGGAGAACGGTTTCAGAAAATGGTCAAACTGGTGGTAGAGACAGCGCATGAGATTTCCCGAGCCTTGGGTTACCGTCCGGCGGCAGACGGTATGGCAGGGAGTTATGAAGCATCTGTCTATTAAACTGCATGAGAACGAAAGAGGTATAAACTGCTCTTAAAATGCGCCTTCGGGCGCTTTATTTTTTTAGCTGTCTTGGTACGACCTTATTGAAAAGGTTTCGATATTATCGAATAAAAAATTATAAAAAAAAGAGGAAATGCTAAAACAATAAGAGAATTTAAATAATAGAAACGCAGTTCGATAATATCGAATGAAACAATTGCTTAAAGACATTTGGAGAAAGGCATTACTGGTGGTGTGAGCGTTGTACAATTTCTGAACCGAACGAAACATTAGCGGCCTGCGTTAGAGGAGGAGATTTTGTTGGATATTCGAGAACATCTCTTTGCTGAGCTGCACCAAAAGGTTTTTGGCTTTGAAATTAGGGTTAACCAAGCAGGAGTCTTGGCTGGGGTCAGGAAGGCTGTTGAGTTTGCTACAGAATTGGGATTGAAAATTGAGTTCTTCTCTCAGGACGGTGACCGGGTGGAACCGGGGCATTGCGTTTTCCGCGGTAAGGGTGAGGCGGAAAAAATCGTACGGGCGGAGGAAATGATGCTGGGCTGCCTGGGCAAGCCGTCGGGGGTTGCCACGGCAGCGAACCGGGCAGTAGAGCTTGCTGGTGAACGACTAAAAGTGGTGTGCGGCGCCTGGAAAAAGGTGGCTGCTGAAGTGCGCCAGGAACTTCGCCAGGCCATCAAACTGGGGGGTGCTGGCATTAGAATAACCGAGGAGCCGTTTGTATATTTAGACAAAAATTATATCCGCATGTTAGGGGGTATTACGCCGGCCGTTGAACGGGCCAAAATGCTGCCGGGGCGGAGCGTAGTAGTGCAATTGCGAGGTAACGGCCCGGCTATTGAAGGCGAAGCAAAAGAGGCAGTAGAGGCTGGAGCCGGCATCCTGATGATAGATACGGGAGACGAAGCTGATCTAAAACGAGTTATTGAGCTGGCCCAACGGGATGGGTGGCGAGACCGGGTTAAAATAGCCTTTGCGGGAGGAGTTACTTTTGATAAAATACCGCGGCTGGCAAATTTAGGGGCAGACATAGTAGATGTGGGGCGGGCCATTATAGATGCACCGCTTCTGGACTTCCGGCTGGATGTTACTGGATAGAAAGGCGGGTTAAAATGAATTGGAATTTGCTAGAAAAGACTACTTTTTGGATTGAAGGCGTTCAGTTGGAGAAGGCCGATCTGGGATTAATCGCCAGAGAAGCAGCGGCCGTACTGGGACTAGCACCTCACGAAGTTTTGGTAGTTGACGTAAGGCCAAACCTGATAGCTTTTGATATATTACGGCGGGAGGTGCCGGCAGAGGCTGTAGCCGGCAAAGGTGAAGAGCTTATGGAGCGTCTCCGGCGTATTCCGGGAGTTACCATGAATAGTCCTGAAATTCACTCAGAAGGCGTCTTGGGTCTTATAGCCTTGGATCCTGGTGAAGCCAGAGATGTATTACGAGCTTCCTCTGAGTTGGCCAACAGGGTAGCTGATACAGTGAGCAAACGGGCGCTAGTCTTTGCTTCAGGGAGTGAAGTTTTGGCGGGAAATATCAAAGACACCAATTCTCCTTACTTGATAGCTGCCTTAAAGCAGGCTGGCTACAAGGCCGAGTACGGTGGTATTTTACCTGATGATGCAGATGCAAGTGCAGCCAGATTGGAAGATGCTTTAGGGAAGGGCTACGGACTGATCGTGACCACCGGCGGGGTGGGAGCTGAAGATAAAGACTTTACCGTAGAGGCTGTTTTGAGACTAGATCCGGAAGCCAGTACGCCATATATTTTAAACTTCACTCCTGATGGCTTGCGCCATCATAAAGACGGCGTCAGGATTGCCGTTGGGGAGGTAGGAGTAACAAAGCTAATTGCCCTGCCGGGACCCCACGACGAGGTCAAGCTAGCCTGTGAATATCTCCTCGAGGGGCTGCGCAAAGGGCTTAGCAAAGATAGCCTGGCCCAGGTTATCGCCTCTGCTCTGCGGGAGCGGTGGCAAAAGTTTATGCATGGAGGTGGAGAAACAATTGGATGTACAAGAACTAGCCTTAAAGTTACTTGAGGCTGAAAAGAACAGGCAACCCATTGAACCGCTTACGGTGACCTATCCAGAACTCACCGTAGAAACTGCCTATCGCATTCAGCTGGCAGGAGTAGAAAAAAAAGTAAAAAGCGGGCGTAAAATCATCGGCAAAAAAATAGGGCTTACCAGCAGGGGGATGCAACAGCTTCTGGGCGTAAACGAACCGGATTACGGCCATCTGTTGGACCACATGCTGGTACCTGAGGGTGAAGCGGTACCACGCGAGTCCTTACTGCAGCCCAAAGTCGAAGGAGAAATTGCTTTTATCCTGAAGGAAACCTTGCGGGGTCCAGGCGTGACCATAGCGGATGTGTACCGCGCTACCGAAGGGGTAATGCCGGCTATAGAAATAGTGGATAGCCGGATTCGCGACTGGAAGATTAAGCTTCCCGATACGGTAGCTGATAATGCTTCCAGTGCGCTTTTCGTACTTGGCGGGCGCATGTTACCGCTGAAGGACCTTGATCTGAGACACATAGGCATGGTTTTAGAGAAAAACGGCGAGCTGGTAAACACAGGTGCGGGGGCTGCTGTGTGGGGGCATCCTGCGGCAGCAGTAGCCTGGCTGGCCAATAAGCTTAGTGAATTTGACATCGCCCTTGAAGCAGGTGAAATTATCCTGTCCGGTGCCTTTACCGCCGCCGTTGACGCCGCTAAAGGCGATGTATTCCATTTTTCCTTCCATAGCTTAGGTTCTGTATCCTTGCGAATTATCTAGGAGGTGGAAGCACATGGATAAAATCAAAGTAGCTATCATTGGACCAGGCAACATAGGTTCAGACCTGATGTACAAGATCCGGCGCAGCCCGTACCTCCAATTGGAAATGGTGGCGGGCATTGTTGAATCAGAAGGGATTAAGCGAGCGCGTTCATTTGGAGTCAAGACCACTATCGAAGGCATCGGGCCGATACTGGAAGACGAAGACATAAAAATCGTTTTTGATGCTACCGGCGCCAAACCGCACCTTCAGCATGCTCCTCTTTTGAAGGAGGCGGGTAAAATTGCCATTGACCTTACGCCGGCGGCAGTTGGGCCTTATGTGGTTCCGCCCGTGAACTTGCACGAAGTGGCGGAAGAGCCCAATTTGAACCTGGTGACCTGCGGTGGGCAGGCGACGGTACCTATAGTTCACGCCATTAACCGGGTTGCT
Organism: Calderihabitans maritimus; assembly: GCF_002207765.1. Lineage (NCBI taxonomy): Bacteria > Bacillati > Bacillota > Clostridia > Neomoorellales > Calderihabitantaceae > Calderihabitans > Calderihabitans maritimus. The sequence goes on along the minus strand of NZ_BDGJ01000003.1, from coordinate 36,593 downwards.
GGGGCGCGCTATGCCGAAATTGTAGCGGCCATAGCCAGCAAGAGCGCGGGTCCTGGCACTAGACAAAATATTGATGAATTTACCCAAACCACGGCAAAAGCTTTAAGAATAGTCGGCGGCGCTCAAAAAAGTAAGGCTATTATTATCTTAAACCCGGCCGAGCCTCCCATTATGATGACTAACACTGTTTATGTGGAAGTGGAAAAACCGGATGAAAAAGCCATCCGGGAATCGGTACTAGCCATGGTCAAAGAGGTCCAGAGCTACGTTCCTGGATATAAGCTTCGCGTACCTCCTATCCTGGACGGTAACAAAGTGACCACTATTATCCAGGTGGAAGGGGCAGGTGACTTTTTGCCCAAGTATTCCGGAAATTTGGATATCATAACCGCAGCTGCTGTAGCAGTTGGTGAGCGTTTGGCGCAAAGGATGCTGAAGAAAGGTGGGGTAGCTGTATGGGAGAAGCAAAGCGCGTGCATTTAGTTGACTCCACGCTAAGGGATGGGAGTCACGCCGTTAGCCACCAGTTTACTCCCGAACAGGTGGCCAAGATAGCCGAGGGCCTGGATGCATCGGGGGTAGAGTACATCGAAGTTTCGCATGGAGACGGACTGGCAGGGTCCTCCTACAACTATGGCTGGGCCGCTGCCAGTGACGAAGAATATCTCAGAGCCGCTGCTTCGGTCATCAAACGAGGCAAATTGACGGTCCTTCTGCTTCCGGGTATTGGGACCCAGGAAGATTTAGAAATGGCCCGGGACTGCGGTGCCCAGGCCGTTCGAGTGGCGACCCATGTTACTGAAGCTGATATAGGTGAACAGCATATTGGTCTGGCCAAGAAGCTGGGCATGAAGGCCTTCGGATTTCTAATGCTTTCCCACATGGTGCCGCCGGAAAAAGTGGCGGAACAGGCCAAACTCTTTGAATCTTACGGGGCAGAAGTTATTTACGTAGCCGACTCAGCCGGTGCCATGCTGCCTGATGATGTAAAAGCGCGAGTTGGCGCCGTATGTGATGCAGTTAATGTACCGGTAGGTTTTCACGCCCATAACAACCTTTCTATGGCTACAGCCAACAGCCTGGCTGCTCTGGAGGCGGGGGCAACCTATATTGACTGCTGTTTGAGAGGCCTGGGGGCAGGAGCAGGAAATACGCAGACGGAAGTGCTGGTGGGAGTGCTCCGAAAATTTGGTTATGAAACAGGAGTGGACTTTTACAAGGTAATGGACGTGGCTGAAGAAATCCTGGAGCCGCTCATGCACCGTCCTCAAGTAATACGCAACGCTTCTTTAATGCTAGGGTATGCGGGAGTGTATTCAAGTTTTCTGCTGCATACCTATCGTGCGGCAGAGAAATTTGGCCTTGATCCTCGAGACATACTAGTTGAATTAGGAAGGAGGCGGATGGTCGGGGGGCAGGAAGACATGATTGTTGATGTGGCATACCAACTAGCTCAAAGGAAAGGGGGAGCTTAAAGTTTGAAAGTAGTTAACCTTTTAGCGCAAGTAGATGCGGAGAAATGCATAGGGTGCAAGACATGTGAAAGGGTATGTCCGGTACTTGCTGTCAAAATTGTTGACCGGGTGGCGGTGGTAGACGAAGAAAGATGTCGAGGTTGTGCCGCATGTGAGCAGCGGTGTCCGCAATATGCGGTGACTATGGTGAAGCGTGCGGAGCCTTTAGTAGTAAAAGTTGATTTAGAGGGACTGGATTACAAAGAAATTGCCTCTCTTTGCCGTAAGGCGAACTTTAATCCGGAACAGATAATATGCTACTGCACAGCGACTCGAGCGGAAGAAGTAGCGGCGGCGATATTAAGAGGGGCCAAGACACCGGAAGAGATTTCACTGGTTACCGGAGTGCGGACGGGTTGTAAAGTAGAGTGCATTCAGCCGGTGTTGAGGTTGCTGAGAGCAGCGGGGATAAATCCTGAGCCGCCTGCTAAGGGCTGGCAATGGTACGGTATTACAGTCACTGCCTGGGAAGTGCCGGCAGAAGTCAAAGAAAAACATGGCAAGCGAGGGTTTTACTTTGACGAAGATATCAAAGTTTTAGACCAGGTAGTGGCAACCGCCACATCTGAGGAAAGGAGTGATTCTTAAGTGCGGGCTCCCATTACCCCTATTCCGCCGCGGGAATCCCAGTATGGTATTGATCCTTCCCTGGTAAAGACGAGGGTATCGGAGCTGCCCGGGATGACCTCGGTGCTGCTTAAGGAACTGTTTCCAGATCTTCCGGAAGTAATTTATCCCGGCGAGCAGGGGATTGCTGCAGTGCGGAAGGCGGCAGAAGAAGCGTTGAGGAAAGTGGACATGAGCATGATCAAGCCGGAGCACACGGTAAACGTTCTGGCTTCGCACCACGGTTTCACATTGCTTGGAGGCGAACCGTATGCAGAACTGTTAAAAGCGGTTAAAGACATTATCGAAGAGCGTACCGGGTGTAAAAACATCCGGCTTCGCGCGGGTGTAGGTCTGCGGTTTCGTGAAACGGAAGAATATATCGAACGGTATGGGTTGGACAAGCACTATAATGGAAAGGCCATAGGGGTAGCACCTATTGACGAAGGTATTCCTATCGAGACAGAAATTGGTACCTTGTATGGGATAAAGAAAATTTACGACGCCGACTGGATTGTGCATACTCACCACAGCGATGTGCGGGAGGTTCACTTCCATCGTCAGGTTGACAAAGCCGTCAAACCCTTTGGTATGTCCTACGCTAGGATAGAAACGCGCTCTACCTATCACCAGAACCTTGGCCCGCGGGCAGCGAACTTCATAGCGAGAGCCATCTTTGACTCGCCCTTCGTTCAGAGCAAATTTGCCTTTGCTGCCTTCCTCACTATTGCTCCCAACGGCGTGGTAGGTGTAGACGTGGACAACGACTTGTATGCTTTAAACGACCGGGTAACCTTTACCGGCTGCCAGTACTACGGGAAGATTATGACCCTGTTTGGAGAGATTGACGAGTGCATTGCTGTTCTCGATTTCCCCTGTCCGGTACCCTACGTATTTTCTGCAGGAGTTATTTACGCCAACTTTGCCGGAGCCAATACAGATCTCTATGACCTCGAAAAACCTCTACCGGCCTACACATGGTATACGGAAGCTTTTTACGGCAAGCAAGGTAGACCGCTACTGAAGGATATTCCGCCGGTCAATCCGGCCATTAAGATGTGCGTACACAACTACGCCTGGACTGGTTATCCCAGCGCCTTCTTCTCTGAGCATATTCCTACGGTAGTCGTTGGACAGGAACAGGCGGAGCTTTTCAACCGCGACCCGCAGAATCTGAGCTACATGAAGTATGCGGTAGTGGCGGAAAGCACCGAGGCGGCTATGGAGTTTGCCTATAAGGTCACCGGTACCAGAAAGGTAATTATTTTCGACGGTGCCATGGGAGGCATTAACGTCAGCGAGCCGCTGGCGGAGCTGTTACTCAAAAAAGCTCCGGAGGTGAGCCGTAGGGTAGATGAAGAACTGCTGCCCAAGTGGCTGCGGCAGCGGGGCGTGGATCTGTCGGTTTTGAAAAAAGTCGCGGGCTAAAACTAAAACCCCTCCGGCCTCGGGCCGGAGGGGTGTACACAAATTTTTTAGTGGGGAGGATGTAATTAACCATGTCAGTTTCGTCCGAGACGGTTACGGCAAAAAAGAGGACTGTTTGGGAAAAAGGGCCGGGATTTAAAGAGGGATTGTTTGATTTCTGGAGTAAATTAAATTACAATACTATTACTGCAGGTGTCGTAGCTGCTGTTTTTGGATGTACAGGTCCCGCGCTGATTATTATGAACGCTGCTCAAAACGGAAAATTAACGGATGCTCAGACCATATCTTGGCTGTTTGCCGTGTATTTCTTTGGCGGTCTCATCAGTATTGTAATGGGACTCTATTACAAACAACCGATTACCGGTGCCTGGTCTATCCCAGGGGCAGTGATGCTTGTTTCAGCCTTAACTTTATTTCCGTTCAACCAAGTAGTGGGTGCCTACTTACTGGCGGGAATTTTAGTTTTCATTTTGGGTATTTCCGGCCTGATCGGAAAGGTAATGCGCTGGATTCCATTGCCTATAGTCATGGGTATGGTCGCTGGTGCATTGTTTAAATTTGGATTGGGAATTGTTACTTCCACCCAAAAGGCTCCCATAATCGGCGGTGCAGCTCTGGCGGCTTACTTCTTCGGGCAAAGATTAACTAAAAAAATATCTCCAGTCTTATGGTCTTTGATCGTTGGGATTATCGCAGCCGTGTGGGCAGGTGGTTTTAAGTTTACCGATATAAACATTGCCTGGATGCCTCCGCAAATTTTCACACCGTCCTTTTCGTTAGGAGCGTTTCTTGCCATTGCCGTTCCGCTGGCAGTGCTGGTCATAGGCGCTGAGAACGCTCAGGCCTACGGTGTTCTAACGACCCAAGGCTATAAAGTTCCGATAAATGCTATGACTATTATTAGCGGTATAGGAGGAATTATTACATCCTTTTTTGGCGGCCATAACGCTAACATTGCTGGGCCTATGACCGCGATCTGCAGCTCGGAAGAAGCTGGCCCGGATAAGGAAGGACGTTACGCTGCTACTGTTGTTAACGGTATTGTGTTTGGCTCCTTTGGACTATTTGCTAGTATAGCGGTACCGTTTGTAAAGGCCTTACCCAAAGAACTGGTAAGTTTACTTGCGGGTCTTGCCATGATAGGAGTTCTCCTGAGCGCTTTTGAACTGGCGTTTGCTACCAAGAAATTCCGTGTCGGGGCATTTTTCGCTCTGGTAATCGCCATGTCTGGTATCACCTTATTGAAGATCAGCGCTCCTTTCTGGGCTTTAGTTGGTGGCGTTATCGCATCCTTACTGGTGGAACCTCAGGACTTCGAATAATCCGTTCTAAGCCGGGCGGGGTTTAAGCCCCGGCCCGGGTTTATTAATGTAAGGAGCGGGTGTTATGTGGCAAGAACGAGTGCGGCGTATTCAAAATCTTATGGAAGAGCGAAATCTTGATCTTTTGTTTGTGGTGGGTCGGGAAAATTTGATATATTTCGTAGGTACCACCCAGATAGAATGTATGGCGTTGCTCATCCCGAAAGCAGGAGAACCCCAAGCCATCGTACTTTGGCTTGATGCAGCGCATGTGCGGGAGAAGGGCATGGAGGTAGTACCGTACTATTTCCCGCAGGAAACCCTGGTAGATAAAGCGGTTGACTGTTTGAAGAAGGCTGGCTATAAGGCGCCGCGGATTGGTTTTGAAAAGTATTTTGTAGAGTTTAGTGTTTACGAGGGACTTAGAAAGGGATTTCCTGCAGCAGAATTTATCAACGCCACCGAGTTGTTTTATCGTGTGCGGTCAATTAAAGACGAAGATGAAATTGAAAAGATCAGAAAAGCTTCCCAGATACTTTGCAGCGGAATGGAAGCAGCTATCAAAACAATACGTCCAGGGATTTCTGAGCTTGAAGTTCTTGCCGAAGCAGAGTATACCATGTTAAAGGCCGGGTCCAGTGGCTTACCTTTCAGACCACAGATAGTCTCGGGGGAAAAAACCCTCATGAGTCACCCCCATTCCAGCAACAAAGTGATCCAGGAAGGAGAGGTGGTTGTTGTCCACATAGGTGCGACATACGAAGGATACTGCTCCAAAATGTGCCGCACGGTAGCCCTCGGCGATATTCCCCCAGAGCAGGAAAGAACGTATGAACTTCTTCTTCAGGCCCAAGAAGCAGCTATAGGCAAATTGAGAGACGGAGTAACGTCCGAACAGGTAGATGCTGCTGCCCGAGAAGTGATTGCCAAGGCAGGGTTCGAAAAAGCCTTTTTGACCTATATTGGCTACGGAGTAGGGCTTCGGCAGTCAGAGTTTTATCCTATCATTGGCAAAGGCAGGAAAGAAGTAATTCAAAAGAAGATGGTAGTAGACCTGTTATTACCGACTATATATAAAAAAGGTATTGGTGGACCGCGGATAACTGATACGATTCTTGTAAAAGATGATGGTGCCGAAATCTTAACTAATTACCCCAGGGAATTGATCCGGATTTAACGAAGTACAGCCCTGCTTTTTATAAAAAAGTATTTAATTTTGTTAGCCTAGGCTTTTCAAGGCACCGCTGTCTTATAAGCCTTAAAGTATAAAGTATTGGGGTACGAGGAGGAGGAGAATGAATAACACGGCAGAGCATAAACTGGAAAAACTGAAAAACATCCTTTCTGAGATGGGGGGCGTTGTTATAGCCTTTTCCGGTGGCGTGGACAGCACTTTTTTAACGAAGGTAGCCCATGAAGTGCTGGGTGACAAAGCCTTGGCAGTCACGGCTACTTCGGAAACTTATCCTCAGCATGAACTGGAGGAAGCCAAAAGATTGGCCGGCAGCCTGGGTGTACGGCACCTGATAATTCGCTCGGAAGAGCTGGAAGTGCCCGGATTTGCCGACAATCCGCCTGACCGCTGCTACCATTGCAAGAAAGAACTTTTCTCCAAGTTAAAACAGGTTGCCGAAGAACAAGGCCTTGCCTATATAATTGACGGTTCTAATGCAGACGATATCCATGACTATCGGCCGGGGATGAAAGCAATTCGGGAGCTAGGCGTGCGCAGCCCATTGCGTGAGGCGGGGCTGACGAAGGAGGAGATCCGGGAGCTTTCTCGGGCTATGAATTTACCAACCTGGAACAAACCTTCTTTTGCGTGCCTGTCTTCCCGCTTTCCGTATGGGGACAAAATAACTAGGGAGAAACTGAGAATGGTGGGAGAAGCCGAAAACTATTTACGCCAGCTGGGTTTGGAGCAACTCCGGGTAAGACATCACGGCCAGATAGCGCGTATAGAAGTAAAGCCTGACGCATTTCCTCTGATATTGAAAGAAGCTCCTAACATAGTGAGCAAATTGAAAGGCCTGGGTTATAACTACGTGACGCTGGACCTGGAAGGATACCGAACGGGTAGCATGAATGAAGTGTTGAAGGAGGAAAGGCAGGCGTGGACGGCGAACAGCTAAAAACACTGCTTCAGCAGGTTCGGGAGGGGAAAATTTCCGTAGAGCAGGCCTGTGAAAAAATCAGAGTGATGCCCTATCAGGATTTGGGATTTGCCAAGATAGACCACCACCGGGCGATCCGGCAGGGTTTTCCGGAAGTAGTTTACTGTGAAGGGAAAACCGTAGAGCAGATAATAACCATCATAGAACAATTGAACCAGCGGACCGACAGCAACATTCTGGCCACCAGAATGATTCCTCAGGTAGCCGAAAAGGTACTGGCGAAGATACCCCAGGCAGAATATCATGAATTGGCCCGCATGATGGTTATTCAAAAAGGCAAACAAAAGCGAGTCGGCAACGTACTGGTCATGAGCGCCGGCACTTCCGACCTACCGGTAGCGGAAGAAGCAGCACTGACCGCGGAAGCAATGGGGAGCCGGGTTGAACGCCTCTATGACGTAGGGGTTGCCGGCATTCACCGCCTTTTATTAAATCACAAACAACTATTTGCGGCCAGAGTAATTGTGGTGGTAGCAGGGATGGAGGGGGCGTTGGCCAGCGTGGTGGGCGGCTTGGTGGACAAACCCGTTATAGCTGTACCCACCAGTGTCGGTTACGGGGCAAGTTTCAAAGGGCTGGCTGCCCTGCTGACTATGCTTAACAGCTGTGCCTCCGGGGTAGCTGTAGTAAATATTGATAACGGATTCGGTGCCGGCTACACGGCGGCCCTGATCAACAGGATAGGGGAGAAAGAAGAATGAAAATAGCCTATTTTGACTGTTTTGCTGGCATAAGTGGGGACATGACGCTGGGCGCCTTGATAGATGCCGGGTTACAGCCTAAAGATTTAGAAGAGAAATTGCAAGAGTTGAAAATTGGAAAGTTTACCTTAAATTGCCGGAAAATTAAGAAACACGGTATAAGCGCTACCAAAGTGGACGTAATTTTAGAAGACAAAAATTCTTGCCACCGCACTCTCCGGGACATAGAAGAGATAATAGGGCAGAGCAGGCTATCAGATTACGTCAAAGAAACAAGCCTCAAAATTTTTCGCCGATTGGCAGAAGCAGAAGCCCGGGTCCACCGGACCACAGTAGAAGAGGTACACTTTCATGAAGTAGGTGCGGTGGATGCGATAATCGATGTAGTGGGCGCAGTCATCGGCCTGGAGACCATGGGGGTAGAAAAAATCTTGGCTTCCCCGCTTCATGTGGGAACAGGATTTACCAGCTCCATGCACGGGACCATCCCTGTTCCCGCTCCCGCTACCGTGGAACTTACCCGCCATGTGCCTGTATACTCCCGGGGCATTAACCAGGAATTGGTGACCCCTACGGGTGCGGCTATAATCACCGCCTTGGCGCAAGGATTTGGGCCCCTTCCGCCGATGCGTATCGAAGAAATAGGATACGGGGCAGGGGAAAGAGATTTAGAAATTCCCAATCTGTTGCGCCTTTTCATAGGCCAGCCGGCCGGCGAGGACGAATCAAGAACCAGTCATTTGGACGGTAGAAAGGGTCATCAAGAAGTGGCCCTCATGCTGGAGGCCAACCTGGACGACATGAACCCGGAATTCTATGACCACATAATGGATCGGCTGTTCGAAAAGGGAGCACTGGATGTATTTCTTACCAGAGTGCAGATGAAGAAAAACCGTCCCGGGGTGATGATAAGCGTTCTTTCACCGTATAGCAAGTACCAGGAGCTTGTGCAGGTACTTTTGGAGGAGACCACCACTATTGGAGTCAGGCGATATGAAGTTATCAAGAAAAATCTTCCTTATGATTTTGTTGAAGTAGAAACGGAATGGGGTCCGGTTAGGGTTAAGGTGGCCCGGGCCCCGGGTGGCACGTTGAACGTAGCTCCTGAATATGAAGAATGCAGGCAAATTGCTTTGCAACAAGGTATTCCCATAAAGGTTGTTTACGACTTGGTTAAGAATAAGGCGTATGCACTGCTTAAGAAGAAATGAAAATGGAACAAAAGAGCGTGATGCCTGGTCGGTTGGTGACATACTGGCGGATTTCCGGTAAACCCCTTACAGCCTGGTGGCAGTAAGGGTCAGATAGCGGACAAACCCGGGGTAAAACCCCGGGTTTGTCCGCTATCGGGGAGGATAATTTATCTCTCGTTTTTTAAATTTTTTCAAAACAAAGAGGATTTTTAAAAAAGAAGTCGAATAAACTTATAGGAAAAATGAACATCATTCGATAATACCGAACAAAACTAAAAGTTTAGGTTTTGGAGGTGACTGCTTGTGTCTAAGGTGTTGATAGTAGACCCAACTCTATGTACTGGATGCCACCGGTGTGAAATGTGGTGCTCGCTCACAAAATATGGCGAAATAAATCCTTCCCGCAGTAATGTTTATGTGATACGGCGGGAGCCGGGGGTGGATGTGCCCGTAATATGTATACATTGTGGTTTGTGTATAGACGTTTGTCCCCTTGGAGCGCTCAAACGGGATCGAACTACTGACGCAGTCGTGGTGGACAGCGATCTCTGCTCTGGTTGCGGTGCCTGCGTAAAGGTTTGTCCCTACGGAGTACTCAGAATTGATGAAGAAATGGATATAGCGGCCAAGTGTGACTTGTGCAGTGGTTCGCCGGCATGTGCAGACCATTGTCCGCACGGTGCTATTCGATATGAGGATGTGCGCAAAGCTGCGGCCAAGCGCCGGGAGCTTTGGGCTATGGCCCAGGCAGGTAAGATTAGAAGTTAATGGGAGGTGGCTAACTAATGTGGTACGGGTTTGCCGGTAAACTGTTGCGGATTAATCTAACCAGTGGTGAAACCAAGGTAGAAGAACTGGACAAAAGTGAATTGCGTAAGTACATGGGTTGTACAGGTTACGCCGCCAAGCTCCTTTATCAGGAAATGCCGGGCGGGGTTGACCCCCTAGCCCCAGAGGCTAAAGTGGTACTGGCTACTGGTGTTGTAACTGGTACCCTTTGTCCTAGCGGAGGAAGTTACGAGGTGTGTTTTAGGTCGCCTTTAACCGGTACCTGGAATCAGGCTCGGTCAGGGGGTGCTTTTGGTCCCAAGCTTAAGTACGCAGGATTTGATTTTGTGGTTATTGAGGGTAAGGCGGCAGATCCTGTCTATGTGTATATCCACGACGGGCAAGTGGAAATTAAACCTGCTAAACACTTATGGGGGTTGAATGTCGAAGAAACTACAGATACTTTAATTCGAGAACTTGATGATCCTGAAATCTCCGTGGCTGCTATAGGTCAGGCGGGTGAGAACGGGGTTTTATATGCTGCTCTAATTAACGACAGAGGACGGGCTGCCGGCCGTGGCGGTATTGGAGCGGTATTCGGAAGCAAAAACTTGAAAGCAATTGTGGTAAACGGACATGGCGGTATTAAAGTAGCACAGGCGAAGAAATTTGCGGAGGCTATTGAGAAAGCGGAGCAATGGTTGAATAATTACCCCTTCGGCAGCATTCCCGCTCTGGGTACGGTTGGGCTGGTATCGGTGAACAATAGCCTGGGTATACTCCCAACTAAGAACTTCCAAACAGCCTATTTTGAAAAGGCTGACCAAATTTCTGGTGAGACTCTTAACAGGAAGTACCAAATTAAACGGCGGGCTTGTTATGGATGTAGCTTTGCCTGTGGGCGCTATACTTCAGTGCCTACCGGAAAGTTTGTCACGCCGCCCATGGAGGGTCCAGAATACGAAACTGTAGATATGTTAGGGGCTATTTGTGGAGTTGATGACTTGGAAGCTATTATTAAAGGCAATTATCTGTGCAATGTTTATGGCTTGGATACAATCAGCACGGGGATGAGCATTGCTTTTGCTATGGAGTGTTATGAAAAGGGTTTACTAACTGATAAGGAAACGGAAGGAATGCCTCTGCGGTGGGGCGATGCAGAAGTAATGGTAAAATTGGTGGAAAAAATCGCTCACCAGAAAGGAATTGGGGCATTGCTTGCCCAGGGTGTAAAACGTATGGCTGAACAACTAGGTCCTGCGGCTGAAGAGGCAGCTGTCCATGTGAAGGGCCTGGAATTACCAGCTCACGAGCCGCGTTCTGAATCCAAGGTGCTGGCTCTTCAGTATGCTGTTTCTCCAAGGGGAGCTTGTCATATGCATCCCAACTGGGCTAGCACATGGGATTTTGGTCAACTTGACTGTGGTATGAAAGAATTTGGCTTGCCGTGGCCGCCTGCAGAAATTCAGGATGAATCGTCACAAAAAGGTGTTGTTTACCGGTATGTGGCATTACAGGGTGAAATCAGCGAAATTCTGGGGGCGTGTATCTTCTACTCCTGGGGTGGTGAGGGTAGTTGCATTACGCCGCAGCTTTACGCTGAGATTGTCAGTGCCCTTACTGGATGGGATGTAACAGCCGCAGAACTGTTGACTGCAGCAGAGCGTTCCTGGAATCTTAAACGGTGTTTTAACGCCCGTGAAGGCTTTACTCGCAAGGATGATAAACTGCCCAGGCGGTTTAGTCAGGCTATTCCCAATGGGCCTTCTGCTGGAGCTAAGGTAGAAAATCTGGATACAATGCTTGACGCGTATTATGAAGCCATGGGTTGGGATAAGCAGACCGGCCTGCCGAGACCTGAGAAGCTTAGAGAGTTAGGCCTCGAGTTCGCGATCAATTAAGAAAAGATGACAGGTGCTAACAAAACTAATGTTTTTTAACAAAGAAAGAGCCCTGGGTTGACAAATAGCGACCAAAAAAAGGTCTACATAAACACTATCGATATCAGTAACAGTTGAGCGGCCGAGGATCAGGGAGAGTTTGAGCTATATCAATAGTCAGTGAAGATATTGCCCCTGTATGTCAGAGGAGGAGGGAAGGGAGAGCGGCTTGCGCTAGGGAGGAGCGGAAGCAGGTCTTCTCCTTTCCCTCGTAATCTCTTTAGCCTGTGGTTCAGATTTACGAGTAAGAGCTTCTTTTGCAGCGGAAGGGACTAGTTTAAAGATCCTGTGATTTGTAAGATGAAAGTTAAAATAAGTCTGGAGAGTGGATGAAATTAGTGGAGGATAAGAGATTATGAAGGTAAGAGTAAAGTTATTGGGGATTATTTCTTTTTCTTACCCAGCATTTAGGGAATTCCGTACTATTGATGTCAGGCAGGGTGATACGATAAGAGATTTGCGTCAACGCTTGGGCTTGCCCGAGGCTTGCTCTTCCGTGAATGGAAAACTTGTTGGAGAAGATTATGAACTCAAGTCTGATGATGAGGTTCTCTTTTTTAGTCCAGCCAGTGGTGGTTGAGCAATTGACTATGACTTCGTCTAACGCTTCCAAAAGTACGTTTATTATAAGCGAGAGAGAACACGAGCCCCAAAGCGAAAAGAGACCTGGAGATTAAACTAGAAAAACCAGCAGTAAATCGATCTCTGGAGAACTTCGGCACCTGATTTTTTTGTTTGCTCAAACCAACTGAGGGGCACTATTTTGGAGCACTTGGCTGGTTATATGTGACGCAAAGGAATTTAAGGAAAAATGTAGAATGTCAACCGATATAGATTCAAATTTTGTGGTAGGAGTTCCCCTATGAAAAGAAGCGAAAAACTGCGGGACAGGTTCCTGGGTTGCCTGCTGGGTATGGCGATTGGGGATGCGCTGGGGATGCCGGCTGAAGGTATGAGCCGGGAACAAATCCGGCAAAAGTTCGGTATTCTGGAGGATTTCCATCCTGCTCGCGGCCTGCCGGCGGGCAGTTACACCGACGATACGCAGATGAGCCTTATTATCGCCCAATCCCTGGTGGAGCACCGCCGGTTTTGTCCTGAAGATATTGCCGGCAGGTTTGCCCGGTGGCGGGACTACGCGGTTGGGCCCGGCCGCGCCTGCTGGGAGGCGGCCACCAGACTGGCCTGCGGCGTCCCGTGGCGGGAGGCAGGGATTCCTTCGGCCGGGTGCGGTTCGGCCATGCGGGTTGCCCCTTTAGGACTGTTTCACTACTGCCGACGGGGAGAGCTTAAGAAGGACGCCGTTACCTCCTCCGTGATAACGCACACCGATTCCCGGGCCTGCGCCGGAGCTGCGGCCGTGGCTTTTGCGGTCAGTTATTGCCTGACTGCTGCTGAAAGCGGTTTCAGTCAGGAATATTTTATACGAGAAACGGCGGAGTTTGTGGAGGACCTTAACTACAAGATGGCGGAGCGGATCAAAATGATTTTGCCTCTCCTTTCCTTGGAAGAGGAGGAGGGGTTGGCCCGGTTGGGAACCGGCGGGTTTGTACTGGAAACCGTCCCCGCCGCCTTTTACTGTTTCCTCAAGCATATCCATAGTTTTCGCGATGCTTTGGTTGCCGCGGTGAATGCCGGTGGTGACACCGACAGCATCGGTGCCATCTGCGGGGCTATTGCCGGAGCGTATCACGGTGCCGGGAAAATTCCCCTGGTTTGGAAAGACCGGGTACAGGACAGAGATAAAATTCTTGAAACGGCTGACGCTCTGTATAATTTGGTACCCGCTGCAGGAAATTAAAGTTAAGAGGCGGGAGGGAAGCGGGTGGAAAGATTACAAAAAGTACTGGCCAAGGCCGGAATAGCTTCACGGCGGAAAAGTGAAGAACTCATTAAAGCAGGGCGGGTCAAAGTTAACGGGGAAGTGGTTACCCGGCTGGGTACCAAAGTTGACCCGGTAGCCGATAAGATCGAAGTTGACGGTAAGCCCGTCCCGGCGGGAGAACCGAAAATTTATATAATGCTCAACAAGCCACGGGGCTATGTTACTACGGTCAGTGATCCCCAGGGAAGAAATACGGTCATGGACCTGGTTAAAGACGTGCCCCAAAGGATATATCCGGTGGGAAGACTGGATTACGATACGGAAGGTTTGCTTCTATTGACTAACGACGGCGACCTCGCCTATGCTCTAACCCATCCCCGGCATGAAGTAGAAAAGACATACTTAGCTCTGGTTCAGGGCCATCCTGGCGAAAAAGCCCTGGAACGATTGCGTTCAGGAGTGTTGCTGGAGGACGGGTGGACTTCCCCGGCCAAAGTCCGGTTACTCCGCCGGGAAAAGGGCAACACCTGGCTGGAGATAAAAATCCATGAAGGCCGCAATCGGCAGGTAAGACGCATGTGTGATGCCGTGGGACACCGGGTATTACGATTAAAAAGGACGGCCGTAGCCGACCTCTACCTTGGGAACCTCAGGGTGGGCCGGTACCGCTCTCTCACTACCAAGGAAATTAGAAAGTTAAAGGAGATTGAGAAGAAGGTTTTGGACAAGTCTTAAGCCTAGCGAAGAGGCTTGTTTATTCTTTTACTCCACTTGAAAACGTCTTTCGCTCCGTATCCGTCCAAAATGTTGGCCGTTTGGTTTACCTTGTCGTTGTTGGTTTCAATAACCGCCAGTACACGACCCTGACTTACCTGTTGCTGGTAGTAGGCGGCCATATCTTTGCTTACGCCGTAGTAGGTGAGGGCCTCCTGTAGGGTCTTATCTCCCTGACGCAAGGCTCCCGCCAGGGGGCCTCCGGCTTCCACTGTGCCTACCTCCGGTAGTTCTATATCATCAGCCTGAACTAAAATACCCCGAAAGTCATGGAGTTTGTTTTCAAATAAATCTCCGGCTACTTCTTCCGCGTATTCGGCATCGACTTTATAGTTTTTCTTAAGGACTAAAGATATTTGATTGTTGGCCAGGCCTTCTTCACAGATTTCCTTAATAGCCCTGCGAGCCTGATCCAGTGACTTGAAGGTACCCACAATAGTTCTTCTTACACTCATTGATTTACCCCCCTTTCCCAAGTATTATGGCGTGTTACGGGCTTACTTATACAGCAAGCGATTGATAAAAGGGTATATTGGGAAGCAAATGGCGAAAAATAAAGTTAGAGTGAATTTATATTTATATAAGGAGTTGATATCATGCCCCGGTGTCTCCGTTGCGGCAACACTGCCAGCTTTGGCAGCAGTTCCGTTCCCGCTGCTTTTCCCGGCGTAACCGGCTCCGTGCCCGGGTTGATAGCTGTTTTTGATGAGAAGGGAAGTATTCGTCATGTAGAAAACCGGGGGCTCGACCACCAGAGGCTACAACAGGTATGCCAGACGCCGGAAGCCTACTTTGACCGGTGTACCTACTGTGGTTCTTCCGACCTGATCTGGCCGTAATCTCTTAATTAATTTTGGAGGATATTGACGACAAAAATCGAATAAATAAATACGACTGGCAAATGGGGGGCATCCCTGGCGACAAGGCTGGGGATAAATTTTTATTCAGAGGCGGGGGTCCGGGGTGAGAGAGAGGCCGCTGAAACTAAAAATCCGGCTTGACTACCAAGGGCAGACTAAGCCGTCCGGTTTTTTCTTCCGCGGTAACAAATTGGAAAAAGCGGCAGAAGAAGTACGGGAACAGAAAATAACCATGCTGCGCAACGTACCTTTACCGGGGCTGACCGTTGAAGATATTGACGCTTCGGGCAATGTATATACTGTAACGGATGAAATATCCGGCGCTGAAACGGCTTATGCTCCGGTAATCCTGACCATATCCGCCGACTCCATAGCGGATGTGATACGTTTTGTTATGAGAGATGAATTTCGCCAGGTAGAAATACTCGAGCCTGGAGAGATGGTGTTGAAACGGGAGGAAGTAGAAAGGATTTTATTTCAAATCCGGGAGGAATTGCAGAGCTACCGTCTTTTGATGGAACGCAAAATGAACGGCAGGTAAATAAGGGGGAGAGGTCGTTATGCAATTTGTTCGTTTTTGGGATGGGAAGAAAGTTCAGTATGGCATCCTGCGGGGAGATAAAATTACGGCTATTGAAGGTTCTATTTACGGCAGATATGAAACTACCAGCCGGGTGTACAGTTATCACGATATTATGTTGTTGGCGCCTTGTGAGCCTTCTAAAGTAATTTGTGTCGGGCTTAACTACCGGGACCATGCCGAGGAGTTAAACCTGCCCCTTCCCGAGGAGCCGGTGCTTTTCTTGAAACCTCCTTCTACGGTTATTGGACACCAGCAGGATATAATTTATCCGCCTCTCAGCAACCGGGTGGATTACGAAGCGGAATTAGGCGTGGTTATCGGAGAAACGACCCACCGGGTCACCCCGGAGGAAGCATGGGAGAAAATCCTGGGCTATACCTGTGCCAACGATGTTACCGCACGGGATAAGCAACCGAAAGACGGCCAGTGGACGGTAGCCAAGTCTTTTGACACTTTTTGTCCTTTGGGACCGGTCATTGCCACTGATATTGATCCTGGCAACTTGAAAATATCTTTAACTTTAAACGGTGAGGTTAAACAGTCTTCCAACACCAATCAGATGATTTTCCCGGTGAACGAGCTGGTAAGTTACATATCTCAAATAATGACCTTATACCCGGGAGATGTATTAATTACCGGTACTCCCAGCGGTATTGGCCCCATGCAGCCGGGGGACACAGTAACGGTAAAAATTGAGGGGATTGGATCCCTGACCAACCGGGTAGTGGCTGGGTGATTGGTCACCGTTGTTGGAAGTTCCAGCCGATACGTCTTTGAGTAGAGAATAAAGGTTCCCCCAGAGGCATAAAATATAACGATTGGTAGACAACTCCAAAAACTGAGGTGGGGGAACCGATGAAAAGGCATTCCCGGGGAGATAGATTTCTGGTATGGACGGAAGCGGCGGAAACTTTCCTGTTTCGCACTGTTTTACTGGGGCTGGTACTTCTAGTAGTAGTCCAGGCATTCTTAACCCATGACCCTATTCGCTTTTATCTCAGTTTTTCAGAAAGAATGGAAGGGAAACTAGCCGAATTTTATATGGATAATCCGGAGGCCCGGATCGTTACTAGCGGGTCGGTTGCCTTTGCTACGGTTACGCTGAGGTTAGAGAATTATTCCACCCTCCAGAAAGCCATCTTACTGGTTAACGGAGAAAAAGTAGCGGACTTCAGGGATAAACAGGTCACCGTGAGGGTGTTTCCCGGTGATTTTTTAGAAATTGACGGCAGCTTTTATACTCTTCCCCTGCGGTTCAAAGTGGTAGCAACCTCCTCCAATATTGCCCGGCCATCTGTAGGCCAGGTGATTGAAGTACAGGGTGGGGTGGCGAAGGTAGGCAAAGTGATTTTTAGAGAAACGGGGCCTTGACCTTACGTTTCCTCTTGTCCATTTTTAGGAATTGTATTATAATCAAGAGCACATAAGAACAAAGAACGGAAGGTAGGATGGCAGGACGGCTACCTTTAGGCTAACACTCCTGCAGGAGTGTCTAATTGTTTATGTCAAGGAGGCTAGTTTCATGCCCGACTACGGGAGTAAAAAGATAGCAGCCGTAGCTATAAGGATGGCTCTGTCTGAAAGCCGGCAGGAAGAGAATGAACTCAAGGCTCATTTTCACCAAATGGGCATTAAGACGGCTGCGGTGGATTACGGCGGTGAATTTATAAGCTCGGTAAACAAGATTGTGGAAAGAGCGGTAGTAGCCGCTAAAAGGGAAGGTGTGATCAGGGAAACCCACACCGATGAAGGAGCGATTGCCGGCGCAACGCGGGAAGCACTATCGCAGATTATGCCTAAGGCCTTGGGATTAAACGTGGGAGGCAAGATCGGTATTGCCCGGCAGAAAGATCATGTCAGCGTGGCGGTTTTCTTTGGAATTGGACTGCTGCATCTGGATGAGGTAGCCATCGGTCTGGGCCATCGTGCCGTTCCGTAAGGGGAGGGTGAAATTCATGTATGTCCGCGGCATCCGCGGAGCCACCTCCGTTACGGAGAACAGCGAAAAGGAAATTATTGAAGCCACTAAAGAACTACTGCTAAAGTTGGTAGAGGCAAATGAAGTCAAACCGGAAGATATAGCTAGCATATTCTTCACCGTTACCGATGACCTGAATGCCAGCTTTCCGGCTGCTGCTGCCCGAGCCTTGGGTTGGACGCGGGTACCCCTTTTGTGTGCGACGGAGATAAGTGTACCCGGTAGCATTCCTAGTGTAATCAGGGTACTGATGCATGTGAACACCTTAAAATCTCAGGAGGAGATCAAACATATTTACTTAAGAGAAGCGGCAAATTTGAGAAAAGACCTGGTTGCAATTGACGAAAAGGAAGAATAAAAGGGGGCCTTTTTACTATGGCTACCCCTTTTTTATGTGTTCTATTAACCTGTTCCAGCATGCCAGACAATTCTAACAAAGAAGGGTTTTGTAATCTAAGGGGGAACGGTCCGATACCGAGGGCCTGCGCTGGCTTACTACAAGTCAGGGGTGAGGACGATGGATATTTTTGAAAAAATTGCTGAAGACAAGATCCGTGAAGCGATGGAAAAAGGTGAATTTGATAACCTTTCCGGTAAAGGGAAGCCTTTGGAACTGGAAGACCTGTCCCGTGTTCCTGAGGAACTGCGGGCCGGGTATAAAATTCTTAAAAATGCCGGTATTTTACCGGAAGAATTAGAGCTCAAAAAGGAGATCATTTCCCTGCAGGATTTAATAAACTGTTGTTATGAGGAAGAGGAAAAACAATTATTAACCCAAAAATTAAGCGAGAAAATTTTACGCTTTAACATTCTCATGGAGAAGAGAAGGGTAAAAAATGCTGCCCTGCGTTATTATAAGAACAGGATTTATCAAAAATTAGGTTACTGAAGGAAAGGAAGATTTAATGTGTTTTGCCCCAAATGCAAGTATGAATATGTAGAGGGAGTTAAAGAATGTCCTGATTGCCAAGTTGCCTTGGTAGAAGAACTACCACCGGAGCCGGAGTTAGAGTATGTAGATCTGGTTACCGTCTTAAAATCAGAAAATCCGGCCGTCATTATGATTGCCAAGTCCATTTTAGAGGGCGCTGGAATTCGATATTTTGCAAAAGGTGAAAGATTACAGGACCTGTTTGCATTGGGCCGTTTTGGGTCGGGATTTAACCCGCTACTTGGACCTGTTGAAATCCGGGTTAGCCGGGACGATAAAGAAATGGCAGAAGAGCTACTAAAAGACTTGAAGTAGTAATAACAGGTCCTATGTCAACTTCAAGTCGGATGATACATAGCCCTTTATTCAGGCCCTCTACCGCTGTAGTTCGAGAAACCCCATCCCCTGGCTGGCAGAAAATTGTTGAAAACGGACGGAATACAGTGGAATACAGTGTATATGAGTGTTAGTTTGCTGAAAAGACAAAATTTGATCGGTATCCAATGTTGCATGGGATGTATTAATAGCTATACAATGAGAATGAATTTCATTTACAAATACGATAATTGTCTTGGCCACATAAAGACGGGGAGGTGAGACAATAGAAGGGGTGAAAAAATACCACTTTACATAAACATTGATAATGAAATCCATTAGCAAATGATCATCTAATACCAATTACGATGGGAGAAAGGAAGATGCAATTTATGGCTCTAAAAGCTTGGCGAAAGAGATACGGGCAGATTGTTATGCTCAGCATGCTACTGGTTTTAGCTGTCATCCTGGCAGGTTGCGGTTCTCAGCAGCCGAAGGAAGAAGGAAAGGTTACTGAGCAGCAAACTTCTGACCGGCAGCCGGTTGAGGAGAAAAGTGTTACCGTGTATTCCGGAAGAAGTGAAGAACTTGTAGGACCGCTATTCAAGCGCTTTGAAGAAAAGACCGGAATAAAGGTACAGGTGCGGTATGGAAAGACCGCCGAGCTGGCAGCGACTATTTTGGAGGAAGGAGAAAACAGTCCCGCTGATGTGTTCTTGGCACAAGATGCGGGTGCTCTGGGAGCGGTGGCCCAACAGGGGCTTTTTGCCGAGCTACCTGCCGGTATTTTGGAGAGAGTAGAACCGCGTTTCAGGTCTCCTGAAGGAGAATGGGTAGGCATATCGGGCCGCGCGCGAGTAGTCGTTTATAACACTGATAAATTAGAGGAGAAAGACCTCCCCGATTCCATTTTGGAGTTTACGGATCCCAAGTGGAAGGGCCGTATCGGTTGGGCGCCCACCAACGGTTCATTCCAGGCCTTCGTTACGGCAATGCGGGTCAGTCTGGGCGAGGAGGCAACTCGGGAATGGCTGAAGGGGATACTGGCTAATGAGCCTCGTGTCTACCCTAAAAACACTCCGATTGTAGAAGCAGTCGGGAAAGGCGAAATTGATGTCGGCTTTGTAAATCACTACTATCTTTTCCGACTGAAGAAAGAGTACGGCGATGAATTCCCGGCCAAAAATTATTATCTCAAAGGTGGCGACCCTGGAGCCTTAATTAATGTAGCGGGAGCGGGAATATTGAAATCGTCGAAGCAGAAGGATTTGGCAGAGAAATTAATAACGTACCTGCTTTCCGATGAAGCTCAACAATATTTTGCCGATGAGACTTACGAATATCCCTTAGTGGAGGGAATTAAGATCCACCCGGATCTGGTCCCGCTGTCGGAAATAGAAACGCCCGATATTGACCTGGGTGACCTGTCCGACCTCGAAAACACCCTGAAATTGTTGCAGGAGACGGGAGTTCTCGATTAAGTGATGAAAGTCTACGGTCACCGGCATTTCAATTTGCTCTGGTTCCCCGCTATATTGGTAGCGGGGAGCCTCTGTTTACCTTTAGCGTATCTTTTAATAAGGACACTGGAGGCTGGACCGGGAGTTTGGGAACAAATTGTTAGACCTCAAACCTGGAAACTCATTCTGAACACCACAGTTCTAGTTGTGTCCGTAACCGTAGCTGCGGTGGCTGTTGCTTTACCTCTGGCCTGGTTGACTACCCGTACCGATTTACCTTTTCAGAGGCTCTGGACAGTACTCGCCACGCTTCCGCTGGTTATCCCCAGTTACGTCGGTGCGTACACTTTTGTCGGAGCGCTGGGGCCAAAGGGTATGGTACAACAAATGCTGGAAGGGCCTTTGGGCATACAGCGTTTGCCGGATATCTACGGCTTTCCCGGGGCCTTCTTAGTTCTGACCTTGTTAACTTATCCTTATCTTTTTTTAAATGTTCGAGAAGCACTGCAGAACATTGACCCTGCACTGGAGGAAGTATCGCAAACCCTGGAACATGACCGCTGGTCTACTTTCTGGCGGATAACGTTTCCCCAATTGCGCCCGGCTTTAGCGGCGGGTGGTTTGTTGGTGGCTTTGTATACTCTGAGTGATTTCGGTGCAGTTTCCATGCTGCAGTACAATACCTTTACCCGCGCCATTTATACTCAGTATCAGGCTGCTTTCAACCGGAGTTACGCGGCGGCGTTGGGCCTTATTTTGGTGTTGTTGAGCATTATAATTCTGTATGCCGAAATGCGGGTCAGGTCGAGGGCCAAGTATTATCGAACCGATAGCGGGGCCCGTCGTTATCCTCCCCGGGTTGCGTTGGGTGCTTGGCGCTGGCCGGCACTCTTGTTCTGCGGGGGAATTGTGTTTTTTTCTCTGGTTATCCCGGTATTAACTATTGCATACTGGTTAGTTCGCGGTGTGGCAGCAGGAGAAAGTTTGCGTTTGCTTTTGAAACCGGTCTGGAACTCCTTTTATATCTCAGCCGTAGCTGCAGTAGTTACTGCTGTAGCAGCGTTACCAGTAATGCTATTATCTGTACGCAAGCCCGGCAAGCTCAGCCATGCCCTGGAACGTCTAACCTACATCGGCTATGGACAGCCCGGAGTTGCCATAGCACTTGCCTTGGTTTTCTTCGGGATAAAATACGCCCGGCCTTTATACCAGACAATGACCCTCCTGGTATTTGCATATATGGTCCAGTTTTTGCCTCAAGCAGGCGGTGCAATCCGTGCTTCTTTGTTGCGGATCAACCCGAGAATTGAGGAAGCGGCCAGAAGCCTTGGACGTAGCAGCATGGAAGTAATGGCAACCATTACCTGGCCTTTGATGCGTTCGGGATTTTTTGGGGGAATGATTATTGTCTTCCTGTCGGTAATGAAAGAATTACCGATAACCATGATATTGGGCCCTACAGGGTTTCAAACCCTGGCTACCGTTGTATGGGGGGCCATGGAAGAAGGTTTTTATGCCCGGGCTGCCTTGCCTTCGCTCCTGCTAGTTCTGGTTTCCTTGCTATCCGTTACTGGCCTGCTAAAACGCATAGATCGCTGAAAGGAGATGTTGCATTGGATAGGGGAGCGCCAGTGGGAGATTTTGCTATCCGGTGTCACGAGATAACGAAATACTTTGGACATTTTTGCGCTGTGGACAGTATAGATTTAACTTTGCGCAGGGGGGAAATTCTCTGCCTGCTGGGCCCCAGCGGGTGCGGTAAGACTACTGTTTTGCGGATGATTGCCGGGCTGGAGAGAGTGGACGAAGGAATAATCAGGACGGGTAAGAGAGTGTTGTCCAGCAAACATTGTCATGTCCCTCCGGAAGCAAGGAACATTGGAATTGTCTTTCAGGATTATGCCCTGTTTCCCCACATGACGGTAGAACAGAACGTGAGTTACGGATTGCGGAACTCCTCGCGGGCCAGGGTTGAGGAAGTCCTGAAATTGGTGGGTCTTGACGGTCTGGGATCCCGTATGCCGCATGAACTTTCCGGTGGCCAGCAGCAGCGTGTGGCTGTGGCCAGGGCTCTGGCGCCCCGACCGGAGGTAATTCTTTTTGACGAGCCCTTTTCCAATTTGGACGCCGGGCTACGCAGGAGGCTGCGTTCAGATATCCGACGCATTTTGAAGGAAGAGAAAGCATCGGCAATTTTTGTTACCCATGATCAGGAGGAAGCTTTAAGCCTTGCGGACCGGCTGGTGGTTATGTGGGAGGGAAAAGTGTTGCAGCACGGTTCTCCCTATGAGGTGTATTCTCGTCCTTCAACTCGAGAGGTAGCCACCCTGGTAGGGGAAGCAAACTTCCTTAGGGGAGAAATCAGAGGCGGAAAGGTCTACTGTGAGCTGGGAGTGTTTGATTTTGAACGGGCCGGTCTGGTAAAAGCCGATGTGTCCGAAGATGGGGAAGGCCCGGTGGAGGTAATGATTCGACCGGAGAATCTGGAACTACGTCCGGTTAAAGGGGGCAAAGCCAGGGTCATATCGTGTGAGTACTTTGGCCACCACCAGCTAGTCCAGGTTCAGCTTCCATCCGGAATACAGCTTTCCTGCCGCTTAAGGCCGGACCGGGCTTTTGAACCGGGCTGCCAGGTCGAAATACTGGTAATAGGTAAACCGGTAGTATACCCGCTTTAACTACTATCCGACCGTTCGCGGTACCGCGTCTTATTCATTCGGTGCCGCTTTTTTTTGCCTTATACTTGAAGGATGGGTCAATAGTTGTTTTGTTGTTGAGTAACCTCGTTTACGAAGCCATTAAAATATTTGACACCAACATAAAAAAGCTATCAAAATCTTTGATTGGACAAATAAATATTACTAATATAAGATTATTTATGTTAGCTGTTGGCTGGATGGCCCGGTTTTCTGGGTAGGTAAGACAATGGGAGGGGGATGAGCATTGTTTGCATTATTTACTAATTACCGGGTTTTAAATATTGTTCACAGAATACTCCTTCCTGTAGTTCTTCTCAGCTTGGTCTTTTTCTTTGCCGCGGGGTGTAGCGGTCAGGCACAGGAGACAAAATTGAGAGTAGGACTTATTCCCAACCAGTCCCCGGACAAAGTAAAGGCACAGTATGAACCGTTTCGGAAATATCTTTCCGAAAAGCTGAATATGCCTGTCGAGCTTTTTGTGGCTGTGGATTATACCGCTGTAGTGGAAGCCATGGCCAGCGGCAAGTTGGATGTTGCTTATTTTGGAGGCCTTACTTACGTTCAGGCTAAGCAAAGAGCAGAAATCTATCCCAGTGTTACAGAAATTGACCGTTATTCGCACACTACCAAATACCATAGTCTGATTATAGCACCGGCAAACAGCCCGGTGGAAACGGTTGCCGACTTGAAGGGCAAGACTTTTGCTTTCGGCGATATTAATTCAACTTCCGGTTCCTTATATCCGCGCATCATGCTTGACCGGGCGGGAATCAAAGTCCCGGAAGATTTGAAACAAGTTATATACACCGGCGGGCACGACGCTACGGCGCTAGCTGTACAAAACCAGACTGTAGATGCTGGGGGAGTCGAGGACCGTATTTTTTATACTCTGGTGGAGCAAGGTGTAATTGATCCGGACAAAGTGAAAATTATTGCCCGTTCGGACCCCATCGAAGGTTATCCCTGGGTGGTAAGAGTAGGGCTGGATAAAGACTTGGTGGAGCGCATTACGCAGGCCTTTCTAGACATGGACGACCCGGAGTTATTGAAGCTGATGCGGGCCGAGGGTTATGCCAGGGTTAGCGATGCGGACTACTTGTATATCGAAGAAGAAGCTCAGCGGCTGGGTCTGTTGCGTAAATAGACCGGAGGTGCAGAGCGGTTGATCGCTGTTGAGGCACGAAATTTAACCAAAATATACCCAGGTGGGGTATACGGGTTGCGGGATGTAAATCTAAAGATTGAAGAAGGGGAAATGGTAGGTATTTTGGGGCCCAGTGGTGCTGGGAAAACCACCCTTTTCCGCTTAATTAATGGGGCTTTGCACCCTACCAGCGGCCGCTTAAAGATTCTGGGCCGCACGATGAGTGAGATATCCTTAAATGCCCTGCGGGAACTACGTCGCAAGTTGGCAGTGATCTACCAGCAGCATAATGTCGTCCCTTCCCTGCCGGTGGTGTATAACGTTTTAATGGGTTCTGGTGGTTCGTTATCGTTGGCGCAAACTGTTCGACTGTTTTTTTATTTAAGGAAGGAAGAACGAGAAGAAGTTTTTGCGGTTCTGCGAGAACTGGGGATTGAAGATAAAATGTACTCCCGGGCCGATGAACTTTCAGGAGGCCAGCAGCAGAGAGTAGCGGTTGCAAGGGCCATTATTTCTAAACCTCAGCTGGTGCTGGCGGATGAACCGATTGCGTCGGTGGACCCGGGTACAGCCATTAAGGTGATGGAAACATTGCGCCGCCTTAACAGCGAACGAGGTACAACTATTCTGGTGAGCCTGCATCAGATAGACTTTGCTTTGCGGTATTGTTCCCGGTTGCTGGTTTTTTCGCACGGCCGTCTCATTTATGATGGAGACCCTGGTGGAATCAGAGCAATTGACCTTTATCAGGAGGATTTCGACCATGTCCGGTGTAAAGGAATTGGAGCTCAACAGTCCGCTGAAACCAAAATTTAGTCCCACAAATTTGGCAGTTGTAGTTATTATATTGGTTGTCCTGGGTGTTAGCGCAAGGGAAACCGAGTTTTCTTTAACAACCCTTTTTCAGGCTGGCAATGCCGAGGCGGTTACCCGCTTTGTGCGCGGGCTATGGCCACCTGAAACTAATGTTAAATTTCTAAGAACTATCTTTGGCTTAATGGTGGAAACGATTGAAATATCTCTGGTTGGTACTGCCTTGGCTGTGCTCGTTGCTTTTCCTTTGTCACTGCTGGCGGTCAGGCAACGCGGTGAAGAATTTTCGCGGGAACGGCTGGGGACGGCGAGGTGGGTTTTGCGTTGGAGCCTATATTACCTTGCCAGAGCTTTTCTTAATCTTTTTCGAGGCATTCCGGAACTGGTCTGGGCACTGATTTTTGTGACCGCAGTAGGATTAGGTCCACTTCCAGGTGTACTGGCACTGGCGGTTCATAGTACCGGCATCCTGGGAAAGCTTTACGCTGAAATGTTCGAGAGTGTAGATCAACGTTTGGTAGAAATGGTACGTTCTACCGGTGCCACGGAAATGCAGGTGTTATTTTTTGCTAGGCTACCTCTCAGCCTTCCTGTATTTCTTTCCTACACCCTCTTTCGTTGGGAATGTAACATGCGGGCGGCAACTGTATTAGGCTTTGTCGGAGCCGGAGGTATTGGAACTCAGCTCATGATCAGCATGAAGCTTTTCCGGTATAACGAGGTAATGACGCTTATTTTGGCTATCCTCATCCTGATTGCGCTGGTGGACATCCTGGGGCAATTTTTGCGTACCCGGGTACTTGATGCGCCGGGCAAATGCCTGAGATGATTTTTCCGGTAAAAACTAAAAATTCTTGACAGGGAGAGGTGGAAGTAGTATTATACAATCAACAGTTGTGGTTAGCCTTAAGAGGAGCAGGAGAGCTTAGGTAAGGGTAGTTCCTGAACAACCAAATATAACATTTAGAGACGAGGCGAGTTTAGTTGAGTTTAGGAGAGCTGAGATGAGGGCTGGAGTACGTTTGTTTAAAGGCTACAACCAGCACTCACTGAGTGCTGGTTTTTGTTTTTTAAGTTGCAAACAGGAGGGATAAAAGTGATAAACCCTAGCCGGCAGGAGTACCTGAAGCGGTCCCGCCATGAGAAACTGATCCCGGTATGGGATGAAGTCCTGGTGGATATGGAGACTCCCATCTCTATCTACCGGAAAGTTTGTCGAGAAAGCCCCAGCTATCTTCTGGAAAGCGTGGAGGGGGGAGAAAACATCGCCCGTTATTCATTTATCGGACTGGATCCATGGCTGACTTTTAGCGCCAAAAACGGTTCTATTAGTATAGTCAAGGGCAAAAAAAGTTACCGTACCCACGGGAATCCTTTTGACAAGCTGCAGCAGATTGTAGAAAGTTTTGCCGTAACTGATCACCCGGGACTCCCCCGTTTCTTCGGAGGGGCCGTGGGATATTTTGGCTACGACATGGTAAGATACCTGGAGCCGCTGCCTTACCGGGCCCGGGACGACCTCTATCTTCCCGACTGCTATTTTGTCATGACCCGCCTGGTCTTAATTTACGACCACGTGCGCTGCCGGTTGAAGATTGTCTTTCTTTCTGAGCCAACGGACAGCCCGGAAAAGGACTATGAAGAAGCCTGCCGGCGGGTGGAACAGGTGAAAGAGAGGCTGGAAGGAAGCGGCGGTTTGGCTTCTCTTTCCCTGCGAGAAAGTCCCGGAACGGGCGGGGAAGATATTTTTTACCGTTCCAACTGTTCCCGCCGGGAATTTACCGAGAAGGTCATGCAGGCTAAAGAGTACATAAGAGCCGGAGATATTTTTCAGGTGGTGCTTTCCCAAAGATTAGATACGCCTTACCAGGGCAGCATTTTTGACCTGTACCGCAGTTTGCGGGCAATTAACCCGTCTCCCTACATGTTTTTCCTAAATTTTGAAAACCTGCAGTTGGTCGGAGCATCACCGGAAATGCTAGTGCGGGTGGAAAAAGGAATAGTTCAAACCCGTCCTATCGCCGGAACTAGGCCGAGGGGGAAAAATGAATTAGAAGATGAAGAACTTGCCCGGGAACTGAAAGCCGACGAGAAGGAGCGGGCTGAACACTTAATGTTGGTAGATCTGGGGCGGAATGACGTAGGACGGGTAAGCCGCTACGGTACGGTCACGGTGCCGGACTTTATGGAAGTAGAGAAATACTCGCACGTTATGCACCTGGTTTCTACGGTGCAGGGAGAGCTGGCGGAGGATAAGACCCCTCTCGATGCTTTGAAGGCCTGCTTCCCGGCAGGGACGGTTTCGGGGGCGCCGAAAGTAAGGGCCATGGAAATCATTGAGGAACTGGAACCGACCAGAAGAGGGCCCTACGCCGGTGGTATAGGCTACCTGGGACTGAACGGAAACCTGGATTTCTGCATCACCATCCGTACCGTCCTGCTCCACCAGGGCAGGGCATACGTACAGGCCGGGGCCGGGATTGTAGCCGATTCCGAGCCGGAGAGGGAGTACCAGGAGACGTTAAACAAAGCGAGAGCGCTTTTAGCTGCCCTCCGGCAGGCAGGGGGTGAGCCGGTTGCTGTTGGTGATAGATAATTATGATTCTTTCACTTATAACCTGGTGCAATACCTAGGGGAGTTCGGGAAGGAAGTAGTTACCTACCGCAATGACCAGTTAACCCTGGAAGCTATTGAAGACTTAAATCCTTCCGGTATAGTTATTTCCCCCGGTCCCGGTAGACCCGAACAAGCCGGTATATCCCTGGCGGTTATAAGGCATTTTGGCAGAAACCTGCCTATTTTAGGTGTCTGCCTGGGGCATCAGTGTATCGGCCAGGTTTATGGAGGCAAAGTGACCGCTGCCCGGGAACTGAGGCATGGCAAAACATCCACCATCTATCATGACGGCCGGGGAATTTTCACCGGTATACCCAATCCCTTTACCGCCACCCGCTATCACTCACTGGTTGTCAGCCGGGAAGGATTGCCTGAATGTCTGGAAATTACGGCACAGACGGAGGACGGTGAAATAATGGGCATCCGTCATAAAGAATTTCCAGTAGAAGGTGTTCAATTTCATCCGGAATCCATTATGACGGAAAGGGGGAAGGAGCTACTCGCTAACTTTTTGCGATTAGTTGAATAATTAGACCGAGTTGAGATTAGTTGAGAGGAGGCTAAATAATGAGAGATATTTTGGAAAAGCTGGTTAATGGAATTGATTTGAGCGAGGAAGAAGCTCAGGAGACTATGGAAAGGATAATGGAGGGAAAAGCAACTCCTTCCCAGATAGCCTCTTTCCTTACGGCCCTGCGTATTAAGGGAGAAACGGTAGAAGAAATTACCGGTTTTGCCCGGACTATGCGGGCCAAAGCGGAAAGAGTGGAGGTAGATATTTCCGGCCTAGTAGATACCTGCGGTACCGGCGGAGATGGCCGGAATACTTTCAACATTTCCACCACGGCAGCTTTTGTAGTAGCGGGGGCGGGGTTGCCGGTAGCCAAGCATGGCAATCGTTCAGTTTCCAGCCGGTGCGGTAGTGCTGACGTTCTGGAAAGTTTGGGGGTCAATATCGATATGGCGCCATCGCAGGTGGCCCGCTGCCTGAAGGAAGTAGGAGTTGGCTTTCTATTTGCTCCCCGCTTCCACGGTGCCATGAAATATGCTGTCCAACCGCGGCGGGAAATCGGTATAAGGACGGTGTTCAACATTCTAGGCCCTCTAACCAACCCTGCCGGGGCCCAGGCCCAGGTAGTGGGCGTTTTCCATCCCGATTTGACTGAAGTTATGGCCCAGGTGCTTCAGCGTTTGGGTTGTCGCCGTGCCTTTGTAGTCCATGGCACTGACGGTTTAGATGAGGTTACGCTGACGGGTCCCAGCAAAATAACCCGGCTTGAAGGAGATGAAATCAGCACTTTCTTCCTGGAACCGGAAGAGGTGGGACTGGAAAGAGGCCGGTTGGAAGATATCCAGGGCGGTTCGGCCGAGATAAATGCGGCTATTGCCCGGCAGGTATTGGAAGGACGGCCGGGTCCCTGCCGGGATGTGGTTCTCCTGAACGCGGCTTTCGGACTGATGGCAGGCGGTTTGGTCGATACGGTTCGGGAGGGGATAGCTCTGGCGGCGGAAAGTATCGATTCGGGGGCGGCCCGGCAGAAATTACTTGACCTAATCGAATTTTCCAGGAGCAGTGCCGCATGATCCTACAGCGTATATTGGTGGACAAAAAAGAGGAAATAAAGAACCGGCGGCGTAAAGTTCCCCTTCATTTGTTGGAAGAACGCATCCAGGGACTGCCTCCGACCCGGGATCTGGTAGCCGCATTACAAGCACCGGGCATCCGCATTATAGCCGAACTGAAAAAAGCTTCTCCCTCGCGGGGAGTTATTCGACCCAACTTTGACCCGGCAGCCATTGCTCGTATATATGAAAGGGGTGGTGCCGCCGCGATTTCCGTGTTAACCGACCAGAAGTACTTTCAAGGAGATTTGTCCTTTCTTTCCCGGGTGAAAGAGGTTGTTTCCCTTCCTCTCCTCCGGAAGGACTTCATCATTGATCCTTACCAGGTGGTGGAATCCAGGGCTCATGGAGCTGATGCCATACTTCTCATAGCTGCGGCCATGACCAGGGACCTGCTGGAAGAACTGTTACAACTGGCCCGGAAAATGCAATTAACCTGCCTGGTGGAAATACATACCCGGGAGGAACTGGAAATGGTATTAGACACTCCGGCTCGAGTTATAGGCATTAACAACCGCGACCTTAATACTTTCACGACCGACTTAAAGGTTACCGTAGAGCTAGCTGGATTGGTTCCGCCGGATAGGATTTTGGTCAGTGAAAGCGGCATTAGAACGCGGCGGGACATTGAATTTTTAAAAAATCACGGAGTTAACGCCTTTTTGATAGGAGAAAGCTTGATGATGAGCGAAAATGTAGAAAAGAAGATGGCAGAATTTCTAGGCCATAATTTAGAAGAGGTGGACCATGACCGTTCGGGTTAAAATTTGTGGCATTACTGAATGGGAGGAGGCCCGGGTAGCTTTGGATCAGGGGGCTCATGCTTTAGGTTTTGTCTTTGCTCCCAGCCGGCGGTATATTAATCCGGAAAAGGCCCGGGAGATCATCTGCCGCCTGCCTCCTTTTGTTACCCGGGTAGGGGTTTTTGTCAATGAGAAACGCTATGCAGTGCAGGAAATAGCAACTTTCTGCCGGCTGGACGTGCTTCAATTTCATGGAGAGGAATCCCCGGAATACTGCCGGGGCTACAGCCAGCAGGTAATCAAAGCTTTTTCCGTAAAGGACCGTTCAGTCTTGGAAGATATGTCCCGGTACCAGGTTGACGCCTACTTACTGGATGCTTACGTCCCCGGTAAGCGGGGAGGAACGGGGCAGACCTTTGATTGGGAAATTGCCGCAGAAGCCCGGAAGCTGGGCAGGCCCATTATCTTGGCGGGCGGCCTCAACCCCGATAATGTGGGGGAAGCCATTGCCCGGGTCAAGCCATATGCGGTGGATGTCAGCAGTGGTGTGGAAACGGACGGGAAGAAAGATGCGCGTAAAATAGCTGAGTTTATGGCGGCAGTAAGGAGGGCTTTTGAGAGTGACAGGATTACCTGACGAGAAAGGATATTTCGGGCGCTTCGGGGGAAGGTTTCTGCCGGAAACTTTAATGCCGGCGGTAGAGGAACTCACGGCCGCATATCTGAAGGTTAAAGATGACCCTAAATTTAAAGGGGAATTAAGATATTATTTAAAATATTACGTAGGGCGTCCCAGCCCGCTTTATTACGCCCAGCGTCTGACCGGACATTTGGGCGGCGCCCGAATTTATTTAAAGCGGGAAGATCTAAACCACACGGGAGCCCATAAAATCAACAACACCATTGGCCAGGTTCTACTGGCCCGCACTATGGGCAAAAAAAGGGTTATTGCGGAGACCGGAGCCGGACAGCATGGGGTGGCAACGGCAACGGCGGCTGCTCTCTTTAACCTGGAATGTGACATTTACATGGGAGAAGTAGATATAGAGCGACAGGCGGTGAATGTATCCCGCATGAAACTTTTAGGAGCCCGGGTCATCCCGGTAACCAGCGGAAGCCGGACGCTTAAAGATGCCATGAACGAAGCCATTCGGGATTGGGTGACCAATGTTAATAACACCTACTATGTATTGGGTTCGGTAGGAGGTCCCCACCCCTACCCCATGATGGTTAGAGATTTCCAGTCCATTATTGGAGAGGAAACAAAAAAACAGCTTTGGGAACTGGAGAGAAGATTGCCTGATTACGTAGTGGCCTGCGTAGGGGGCGGTAGCAACGCCATCGGCATCTTCAATTCCTTTCTCGAAGACCGAGAAGTAAAGCTGGTGGGAGTAGAAGCGGCCGGGGAAGGTCTGGAAAGCGGACGGCATGCCGCCACTCTTACGGCTGGGTCCCCCGGTGTTCTTCACGGTTCTTATACCTATGTCCTGCAGAACGAAGACGGGCAGATCCTTAACGCCCACTCCGTATCCGCCGGGCTGGACTACCCGGGGGTGGGACCGGAACACAGTTACCTGAAAGAAACAGGAAGGGTAGATTACGTCGCTGTAACCGATGAGGAGGCTCTGGAAGCCTTCCACCTTTTAACCCGGACGGAAGGTATTCTTCCGGCTCTGGAGAGCGCCCATGCCCTGGCCTGGGTCGTGAAAAAGGCGCCTGAACTTTCCCCCGAGGATATAGTAGTCGTTAACCTGTCCGGCAGGGGAGATAAAGACCTGGCTACCGTTATGCAACTGGGGGGAGGTGAAGGAAATGTCCGCTAGAATCCGGCAGAAGTTTTCCCAACTGCAGGCCGAAGGGGCCAAAGGCCTGATTACTTACATATGTTCCGGCGACCCGGACCTGGAGACTACCGCGGAACTGGTGTTGGCCCTGGAGGAAGGCGGAACCGACATTGTAGAACTGGGCATTCCCTTTTCCGACCCACTGGCCGACGGACCGGTCATCCAGCGGGCCTCCCAACGGGCAT
Source organism: Calderihabitans maritimus (assembly GCF_002207765.1). NCBI lineage: Bacteria > Bacillati > Bacillota > Clostridia > Neomoorellales > Calderihabitantaceae > Calderihabitans > Calderihabitans maritimus. Next base: position 4,574 of record NZ_BDGJ01000003.1, on the reverse strand, counting down.
TGAATTCAGGTACGAGTGTGGTTAAGATACTTCATCTGGTGGAAGATATTCGCCGTTGCAGTCAGATCCCCTTGGTGTTAATGGGATATTTCAACCCCATATTGAAATACGGGGTGGAAGCCTTTGTCCGGGACGCTTCCAATGCCGGCGCAGACGGGGTGATTGTCCCCGACCTGCCGGTAGACGAAGGGGCCGAGCTTTATCAACCGGCACGCAGGGCCGGCCTGGCCTATATTCCCCTGGTGGCTCCCACTACTTACCCTGAACGGGTTAAGAAGATTGTCGAACAGGCGGACGGCTTTATATATTGCGTTTCCCTTACCGGAGTAACCGGTATGCGTCGCCAACTTCCGCCGGGTCTGGAGCAGCTTACCCGGATGGTGCGCCAGTACACTTCTCTGCCGGTAGCGGTAGGTTTCGGTATCTCCTCGGCGGAGCAGGCGAGGCACGTTGCTTGCCATGCCGAGGCGGTGATAGTGGGGAGTGCCGTGGTCAAAATCATCGAAGAATATGCTGGTAGTCGCGTAGAAATGCTCCGGCGGGTCAAAACTTTCACCGCCCACTTAAAACAGGCCCTAGTAGGTTAGTGGACTAGACTCCTGGAAGAACTTTTAGGAATAAAAATCAGCCATGAAATTTGGAGGTACCCCTGAGCTATGGTTCCGCTTCGGTTTCCTGGTATAATAAGACCATGAAGTACCGGTTGAACAAAGGTTGTCATGTTTGGGCTCACAGTTATTTTCTGTTTCATTCCCCTTCAAAACCGGGTGAGCACCAGCGGATTGCCGTAAAGGTGATTGATTTCCGACGGCATGAGGCGGTATGGATGGTGGCGTTAGATTTCGACAGGAGGTGAAGGCATGAAGACCCTGGAAGAGATGATTAAGGAGTTGCCCCCTGAGCTTCAGCAGGAAGTCAAGGACTTTGTGCAATTCCTGCTGGAGAGGCGGGCACAGAAACCTGGGAGAAAACTGCGCCAGGATTGGGCGGGCGCGCTGCGGGATTATCGTGACCAATATACATCGCTGGAACTCCAGAAAAAAGCATTGGAATGGCGAGGTGACTGACCCATGTACCTGGTAGACACCAACGTATGGCTGGAGCGGCTTTTGGACCAGGCAAGATCCGAAGAGGTCAGAGCCTTTCTCGACCACATGCCATCGGAGCGTCTCTTCATCACAGATTTTGCCTTTCATTCTATCGGGGTGGTGTTGAGCAGACTGAACCGGGTAGAGGCACTGTTGCGTTTTGTCCGGGATGCTTTTATGGACGGAGCAGTTGTCCTGATTCACCTTGAGCCTGAAGATACCCAACACCTCGTTCGCGTAATAGAACAATTTAACATGGATTTCGACGATGCTTACCAGTATGTAACTGCCGAAAAATACAACCTTACCATTGTAAGCTTTGATAGCGACTTTGACCGTACAGAACGGGGAAGGAAAACGCCGGCGGAGGTGTTAGGCAACCATGTTAGTTGATGCAACAGATCTAACTCAATGGGCAAACCGTCATGCTAACCCCGCTTGGCCGCGAGCGAAGCGCTTCGCAAAACGCAGTCCCTTGAGACCCTATTGTAATCTCCGCACGGCTATGGTATGATGACTTTAATACCCCTTCATTTCAAGCTGGGGGACGGTAGAACGGTAGACGTTAAACAAAAAATTACCTAGTAGGACGGCAGAACGGTAGGAGGGGAAGCTCAGGGAAGAGCAGTCATCACTCCTGGCCGGAGTGTTTTTTGTTTTTTTCCTCCCCTACCCGCTGCCTGTAAAGAAGGGAGATGAAAGCGGACGGTAGGCGGGAATGTTCGGATGTTGGTCGAAATACGACTGACCAGAATATTTATCAGGGGGGATAAGGGAATGATTGTGGTTATGAGGCATGATGCCAAGAAAGAACATATTGACAAAGTGATTGAACGGTTAAAAGATAAAGGATTCAAGGTACACCTATCTCAGGGGGTGGCTCGAACCATTATTGGAGCTATAGGAGATAAAACCCGTCTGGAGAATGGTGCTCTGGAAGCGATGCCGGGAGTGGAAAAGGTAGTTCCTATTCTTCAGCCCTTTAAACTGGCCGGGAGGGAATTTAAACCGGAGGATACGGTAATTCAGATAGGAGACATCAAGATCGGCGGAGAGGAAATCCAGGTTATAGCCGGGCCCTGTGCGGTGGAGAACAGGGATCAACTCCTAGAGACGGCCTACAAGGTTAAGGAATGCGGCGCTACCCTTCTCCGGGGAGGTGCGTTCAAGCCGAGAACTTCTCCCTATTCATTCCAGGGCCTGGGAGAAGAAGGCCTTAAGCTTTTGGCGGAAGCCCGGGAAAAGACGGGACTGGCCATCGTGACCGAAGTTATGGATCCGGAAACCATTCCCTTGGTGGCTGAATATGCCGATGTGCTTCAGGTAGGCGCCCGCAATATGCAGAATTTCTTTCTTTTGAAAGCATTAGGAAAAATCAGGAAACCGGTCCTTCTCAAGAGAGGGCCTTCCGCTACCGTACAGGAATGGATCCTGGCGGCGGAATATATTATGTCCGAGGGAAACTATGATGTAATTTTATGTGAGAGGGGGATCCGGACCTTTGAGACCGCTACCCGTAACACTCTAGACTTGAGTTCCGTTCCCCTGGTTAAGCAGATGTCTCACCTGCCGGTAGTAGTTGATCCCAGTCACGGTACAGGAAAACGGCAGCTGGTAGCTCCTATGGCCCGCGCAGCAGTAGCGGCCGGTGCCGACGGGCTTTTGGTGGAAGTACATCCCAATCCCAGCGAAGCCTTGTCGGACGGACCGCAATCTTTGACGCCGGAAGACTTCGGCCAAATGATGGAGCAACTAACAGGAGTAGCCCGGGTTCTGGGCCGGAGAATTGCCGGTGACCGGTCATGAAACTGGGATACCTGGGACCGCAGGGAACTTTTTCCCAGCAGGCTGCTCAGCGCTGGATTGCCGACAAAGCTGGGTGGGAATTAGTATCTTATGAAAGCATACCGGAAGTTATTTTGGGAGTAGCGGAGAAAAGATTGGATGCAGCGGTAGTTCCGGTAGAAAATTCCATTGAAGGGACGGTTAATGTCACCCTGGATATGCTGGTCGAGGAAAAAAGTCTGAGCATTATAGGCGAGGTAATATTAGAGGTTCACCACCATTTGATAGGCAAACAGACGGACTGGAAACGAGTCCAGGCTATTTATTCTCATCCCCAGGCTTTAGCCCAGTGCCGTGGCTTCCTTCGGCAAAATTTTCAGGGGGTAAGTCTCAGGACGGCGGCGAGTACGGCAGAAGCTGCCCGCATAGTAGCTTCGGGACCGGATAGCTGGGCTGCCATCAGCTCTCGTTTTGCCGCCGAACTGTACGGGCTTCAAGTGCTGGCCGAAAACATAGAAGATTACCGGGGAAATAAGACGCGCTTTATAACCGTCGGGAGAGGTCCGGTAAAACCTACCGGAAAAGATAAAACTTCCATGGTACTGGCCCTGCCTCAGGACCGACCGGGAGGGCTTTATCGGGTCTTGGAGGAGTTCGCCGCTGAGGAGATCAATCTGACTAAGATAGAGTCTCGGCCGACTAAAAAGGAACTGGGCGAGTACCTCTTTTTTCTGGACTGTGAAGGCCATGCTACCGACCCCAAGCTCAGCCGGGTGTTAGACAGACTGCGGCGGAAAACGGCTTTACTGAGGATTCTCGGTTCATATCCCAGGGACATGGGGGAACAAAAATGAAACGAGTTGAAAAAGTCGCCATAGTAGGGTTGGGCCTAATCGGCGGCTCTCTGGGCATGGCATTTACGCAGGGAAATGTGGTAGAACAAGTGGTAGGCATTGACCGGGACCGGAACAGCCTGGAACTGGGTTTGGCCACCCAATCCATTCACCATGGAACCCAGGACCTGGAGCAGGGCGTACGGGGGGCTGACCTGGTCATTTTGGCCGTTCCCCTCGGGCAGATTGTGCCTGTGGCCCGGGAGATAAAACCTTTTCTCGCTCCCGGCAGTATAGTTACTGATGTAGGCAGTACTAAAGTGGACATTGTAAAAAATTTAGAAGAACTGTTTTATCCGCAAATCCACTATGTAGGCGGTCATCCCATGGCGGGCTCAGAACGGGCGGGAATTGAAGCTGCCGATCGTTATCTTTTTGAAAATGCCGTTTACCTTCTTACGCCGACGGAACGTACCGATCGGCAGGCATTGGAAATTGTGACGGCTTTAATCGAAAAAACCGGTGCCCGGGTTAAAACGGTTTCTCCCGAGGAACACGACCTCATTGTAGCTGCCGTCAGTCACCTTCCCCATGTGATTGCCGCCGCGCTGGTAAACACGGTGGGAGGGCTGGCGGACGAATATCCGGATATTCTTACCCTGGCCGCCGGCGGTTTCCGGGACACAACCCGTATTGCCGGGAGCAACCCGGAATTGTGGCGGGATATTTGCCTGGCCAATGCGGAAAAAATAATAAAGATGATCAGGCATTTCCGGCATTGGTTGGATCAATTTGAGGCGGTTATGGCGGCCGGAGATAAAGATACCTTGACCGGCATCTTTCGTCAGGCCCAGGAAATTCGTTCCAG
>NZ_BDGJ01000002.1 GCF_002207765.1 Calderihabitans maritimus | reverse complement strand
TCCCCCTGCCTCAACCACAACGGTTCCAAACTGGCGCACGCCGTATTTTTGGGCCAGAGAAGGATTCTGTTCCGGGTCAACTATGCGGTAAGAAACCCGCGGGTTCTGGTGATTGTATTCCGCCAGTAAATCTTCAAATCTTTCTGCCTCCTCGCTCCCGGAACGAAAGAAGCCGATAATCTTTACTTCCCGGTCAAGCCGTGCCAGCACTTCTCTGGTCTGTTCGGACAAGGTGTAAATCTTCCCCTCCGTCCAGTCTAGCCGCCAGGTGAACCGGTTGGCCAGTACATTCAACAGCACAATAATTCCCAGCACCGCAAGAGTATAAATCAGGCGATTCGTTCCTTGTTCCCAGGTGTGAAGGTTTTGCCAGGCTTTTGAACGGCCCATGAAGTTCTCCCCCCTTTAAGCGCCGATTCTCCGGCTGATGTTCTGCACTGCAAGAAAGAGAAAGGCAGCAACTATGCTCAGGTAAAAGACCACATGTTTGATGTCGACTATCCCCTTAGTAAAGTCTGCAAAATGCTCCCACAGGGAGAGGTAACCTGCTAAATCCGATAAAATACCAAGGGAGGTTCCTGACAGCCAGCTAAAAACCCAAAAGATAAGGAGGATGCCAAAACCGAGCACCCCAGCTACCATTTGGCTGTTGCTGAGGGAAGAAGTGAAAACCCCTACGGCCAGAAAAGCCGCTCCCATGAGGAAAAAACCTAAATACCCTGACAAAATTGGACCCATATCGGGCTCTCCTACTGAGTTTAAGATAAGAGGATATACCCCGCTCAACACCAGTAAAAGGATAAAGAGTATTAGGATAGCCAGATATTTGCCTAATACCACCTGAGTAACCGAGACCGGCGAAGTCAGCAACAATTCTTCTGTCCCGTTTTGCACTTCTTCCGCCAACAAACGCATGGTAAAAACAGGTGCCAGCAACAGGAAAACAATAGCCATATTGCCCAGGAAGACTCGCATTTCCGCTATTCGGTTAATTAAAAGGATAGCGGAAAAAAAGTAACCGGAAATGAGCAAGAAAATTGCCGTCAAGACAAAAAACAGGGGTGATAGCAGGTAACTGGTTAATTCCTTGCGACATATAGCCCAAATTTTAACCATCTGGACCACCTCCGGACCGTTTCCTTCATTCCCTGGTAACCAGCTGCAAAAACACTTCCTCTAGAGACAAATCTTCATTGCGCATCTGAAGGATAGGATATCCTGCGCCAGCCATGGCGAAAAATATCTCCTCCCGGATATCCTCCTGGCTGCTGGAATTGACGCTGAATACACAACGACCGGCAGCCTCCTGTTTTAGCTCTATTTCCTGCACCCCCGGCACCTGTGCCAGAAGATTTTTCACGGTGCCGGCCGGACCTTTGACTTCCAGTTCTATTCTGGGAGAACCCCTTAAACTGGCAGCCAACCCCGCCGGCGTATCCTGGGCTATCACCCTCCCGCGATCAATAATTATTACTCTTTCACAGATCATACTAACCTCCGGTAAAATATGCGAACTCAAAATCACCGTACGCCGGCCGGCCAGTTCCTTTATTAAATTCCTGACTTCCATAATCTGTTTAGGATCCAGTCCGGTAGTAGGCTCATCCAGCACCAGTATCTCCGGGTCACTTACCAAAGCCTGGGCCAATCCCACTCTCTGCCGGTATCCTCGAGACAAATTGCCGATTAAACGCCCCTGAACTTCGGTCAGATTTAATTCTTCCAGCAAAGTATCCACTCGCTTCCTGATCTGCCGCCGGGGTACCTCTTTTATCTCCGCCACAAAAGAAAGATAAGAGCGCACCGTCATTTCTCGATAGAGAGGGGGGGTGTCCGGCAAATACCCGAGTAATCTTTTTACTTCCAGGGGCTTCTGGGAAACCTCCAGGCCGTTGACCAGGACTTCTCCCCGGCTCGGCTGGAGGTAACCGGTGATAAGCCTCAGCGTAGTCGTTTTACCGGCGCCGTTAGGCCCCAAAAGCCCCACCAGTTCCCCCGGCTTAACCTGAAAGGAAAGATTTTCAACGCCCACTTTATCTCCGTAAAATTTACTCACTTCCCTGAGTTCAATCAACTACTTCCTCCCCCTTGTGTCTTCCTCAATAGTAACCGTTACATAGCGGGTCTTTCCGTCCCGGAATATTACCAGCACCACTCGCTCTCCGATTTTGGTTTTGCGTACCTGTGTCTGGAGATCCGCAGGCGTTTTGATGGGCACCTTATTGTATTCCAGCACCACGTCGCCTCTTTGCAAACCGGCCTTATCCGCCGGACTTCCCGGAACCACCCAACTAATTACCGCCCCTTCCGCTTTTTTCAGCCCGAAGTAATCGGCCAGTTCCGGAGTAACCGGCTGCACTAACACTCCCAACTGCGGCCTTACTACCCGTCCCTTTTCTATCAACTCATCCAAAACCGATTGAACGGTACTGCTGGGAATAGCAAAACCTATCCCCTGGGCTTGGGCATTAATAGCTGTGTTGATGCCTACTACCTTTCCCTGCAGGTTGAGTAAAGGCCCGCCGCTATTACCGGGATTGATGGAGGCATCGGTTTGCAATAAGTCCCTGTAATGCCTGTCCTGAACTTTAATCGGGCGCCCCTTGGCACTGATAACTCCCACGGTAACGGTATGGTCTAAGCCGTAGGGATTACCAATGGCAATAACCCAGTCTCCTACCCTTACGTCCTCCGAACGGCCCAATTCCAAAGTGGGAAGTTTTTTCTCCGCTTCGATTTTCAGTACCGCCAGGTCCAGCTCGTAATCAGAACCTACCAGTTTGGCCGTAAAAGGTTTCTCGTATCCGGTTACAAATACTTTGATTTCATCGGCACCGGAAATTACATGTTCGTTCGTAAGAATATAACCGTCTTCCGAGATTATAAAACCGGAACCTAGTCCCTGCTGTATTTCTGGCTCTACCGGAAAGTTAAATTCAAAACCAAAAAAATCGCGGAAAAAGGGATCATCAAAAAAGGGATTAAAGCTACGGTGCCCCTGCCGCTTGGCCACCGTTTCAATTTTGACTACTGCCGGACCGGCCTTCTCTACAATATCCGAAATGCTGGTACCGACAGGAGGAGATAGGACAACCCCTGAAGGCTGAAGTGATGATTGATTATCTTCCGCTGGATAATCTTTGGCCAGGGCTATGCCGACCAGGTCATGATGGTAAAAGACAAGACTTCCTCCCAACAAAATCCCGGCTATAAAAATCGAAATGAATAAAAATCCCCATTTAATCTTAGACCTCATGCATATCGCCTCCCCGCTTACATTATTGTTATTAATTATCTTTGAGAAACCTTAAAATAACCTTAAAAAATAAAAAATGCCCTAACCAAAGGGCATACATCAAAGGGAACGACCGGCGTAGCCAACCTGATATATATCTGGTCGGCGGTTTTTCAGCGAAGGTATTTGTTCCCGCACTCTTCGCAGATAATTCAGGTCAATTTCTGCCACCACCACGGATTCCCCTTCAGGAGCCAGGCCTAAAACGTTGCCCCAGGGATCAACGATCATGCTTTTGCCGTAGGTGGTATAGGTTTTCTTTTTACCGGTTTGCCCGGGGGCAATTATATAGCACTGGTTTTCAATAGCCCGCGCCCTCAGAAGAGGTTCCCAGTGATCCTTCCCGGTGTGCATGGTGAAAGCCGCTGGGACAAAGATCATCTCCGCCCCCTCCAGGGCCATGATCCGGTACAGTTCCGGAAACCGAAGATCGTAACAAATGGAAAAGCCTACCCGGCCCAAGTCGGTATCCGTTACCACTATACTCTTCCCAAATTCACGAGTCTTAGACTCCCTGGAAACCGGCCCCCCGCTCAATTCCACATCGAACAGGTGAAGCTTGCGGTACCTGGCCACAATTTCTCCCCGGGGATTCAAAAGCACACTGGTGTTATATAGTTTCTCCGTCTCGGGAGCTTTTTCCAGGATACTGCCGCAATGGAGCCATATTTTATACTTTTCGGCCAGCGCCACCATCCGCTGGATGGTCGGTCCCGGGATATACTCGGCATTAGCTTTTTCCTCGCGGGGTGAACCCATAAAATTGAAAGTTTCGGGAAGGGCTACCAGAGAGGCACCTCTGTCTGCTGCTTCCCCAATAAGCTCTTCAGCCCGTTTCAAGTTCTGATCTTTATGTTCCTGGGTATCCATTTGCACAGCGGCAGCTAAAAACTTTGCCAAGCTCTCACCTTCTTTTGCTTAAAATTATATTTCTTTCATTTCGCGGTCATTTAGCCACTTCCCTTCTTGCTGAACAATACTACCGGGGATCGTCCCGGCCCGCCTCACCCAGGCTTAACAGTTCGGAAAGAGTTAATATTTCATACCCTTCTTTTCTTAGCTCTTGAATAATAGCCGGCAAAGCCTGATCCGTCTGCTTACAGGAATCGCTGGCATGAAATAGGATAATGGCCCCCGGAAAAACTCGTTTTTTTACCCGCCTGATCATATAATCCACTCCGGGGTTTTTCCAATCTAGAGAGTCTACCGCCCATATTACAGTTTCATAACCGTATTCCCTGGCCGTTTCGACCACCAGGTCGTCGTAATCGCCGTTGGGCGGCCGCAGGTATTTGGGAGTTTGCCCGGTAATCTCTTTAATAATCGCATGAGCTTCCTGAATATTTTCCACAATTTGTTCGCGATTGTAACTGCTCATGTTGTCGTGCCTGTGACCGTGATTGCCTATTTCATGGCCTTCCTCAGCTATGCGCCTGGCCAGATCGGAATGTCGCTTGGTCCAGGGACCGGAAATAAAGAAAGTCCCTCTGACGTCGTATTCTCTTAGCACTTCCAACACCTTCGGAGCCATTTTATGGCCCCAACTGATATCAAAAGTGAAAGCCACTTTTTTTTCATTGGTTTTTACGTAAAATATGGGCGGACTGGTCTGGGATACAACTTTGATGCTCACCGGAATTTCTGTTTCTCGAAACAACAAAAAACGCCCTGCCAGCACTAACACTACTACCATCAGAGCCACTAATATAATTTCTCTTCTCCCCCGCATAATAACCCCCCTTCCCTAATTTCTCTTGCCATTATATTTCTAGGGGCTTAAAAATAGACGTTTTAATTTTTTATATTGACAGCGTAATTATGGCATAGTATAATAAGTATACCCTTAAGGGGTATGATTCGGAAAGGAGGCTAACTATGCTTAAAAAAATCTTCATGTTCCCCGTTAAACACCTGGTGCTAGTAATTCCTGCCGTTTTGACCATTGGATTTTTAACCGGCAGTTATTTTGATACCTCTTTTTTGAAAAATTTCATCCTGCCGGCTACCTTTATGATGATTTATCCTACGATGATAGGCTTCCGGCTGAAAGAAGCTGTTGACTTGAGTCATAACCGAGTCGTTCTTACCTCTTTGGCGGTAAACTTTCTCCTTGTACCTTTGCTAGCTTACCTGCTGGGAAATACCTTTCTCCTTAACCATCCTCAACTGTTTGCCGGACTTGCTCTTGCTTCCCTGTTACCTACCAGTGGGATGACCATATCCTGGACCATGCTTAACCGGGGGAACGTGCCTGCCGCCGTAAAAATTACTGTTTTAGGCCTGCTACTGGGTTCCCTGCTGGCTCCGTGGTACCTGTTGTTTATGGTAGGTAAATATGTACCGGTTGATATTTGGAAAACCTTTCAAATTATTGCTGCTCTGATATTCTTGCCGCTGGTGCTGGGGAACATAACCTATCGTTTCCTGATGAAACGATACCCTCCCGCCGTCTTTAAAAAAGATATAAAACCCCTGCTCCCCGGCATCAGCGTTTGTTTTATGCTATTTATAGTCTTCTCTAGCATGAGTATGAAGGCCAAAAAAATTTTCAGCCAGCCCGACCTGCTCTTGCAGTCGGTCGTTGTCATAGTGCTGTTCTACCTGGGAGTTTTCATAATCAGTACCATTTGGGGACGAATCTTTTTGGACCGGGAAAACAGCATAACCCTGGTCTACAGCACAGCCATGCGCAACCTTTCTTCTTGCTTGGGACTCGCTCTGGCCACTTTTGGAGCGGAAGCCGCCCTTCTCATCACTCTTGCCTTTATTGTCCAGGTTCAGGCGGCTGCCTGGTATGGGAAACTGGAACAGAGGTTTAACTTTTTCCGTGAATCCAGTAGAGCACCGTTGGCCCCCAGACATCATTAGCCCTGTTAATAACAACTACCTATTTTCAGCCGGCTCCATTTAATATACAATGAATGTAGGTAGCAAAATCTTAAAGAGAGGTATAGACCATGAAGCGAGTCTTAATTCTGTTTCTGGTAGCTATGCTTGTTTTGGGAGTTGCCGGCTGTACGACCAGGGGTGAGCCGGAGGGCGTGAACCAAAACCCGTCTCCTCCACCTGATTCCGGCCAGCCGAAGGAAACAACAAACGACAAGATAACTGTGACTCTTTATTTCGCCGATACGCAAGCCATGTACGTGGTTCCGGAAACCAGGGAAATCACCCTGAACGACGAAGAGAAACAGTCCCAGGAAAAACTGGTTAAAAGGATTCTTGAGGAACTGATAGCCGGTCCCGTTTCGCCTTCCCTGCATAGAACCATCCCCGACGGGGTAACCGTCAACGCGGTTGACATCCAGGGCGATATTGCATATATCGACTTCAGCCGGGAGATGGTCGCCAACCACTGGGGAGGCGCCGCAGGAGAAGCCATGACCATTAATTCTATCGTCAATACCCTGACCGAATTGGAAGGAATTAATAAGGTAATGATGACGGTAGATGGCGGAACCATGCTTATAGAACACATGGTTATCGAGGAGCCATTGGAAAGAAACGAAAGCATGATAAAACCTTAATAAGAGGCGGAAACGCCTCTTTTTTTATTGCTTATTCGATTTAAAAACAGTGAATGTTAAGCCGGAATCATTTCTCAAACCTTGACAGATGGCATCGTATTTGCAGTAATCATTACACAACACACAGATATTCTCATCCGAGGAGGGAAAATATGGTTTATAATACCACAGGTAGACCCTTTTTAGGCTATTTTTGTTCTTATGTTCCCGTGGAAATCATTACAGCTGCGGGTTTTGTTCCTTACCGTCTTACCGGAGACAAAAAGGCTACTACGCTTGCCTACTCCTATGTTCCACCCAACTGCTGCTCCTTCCAACGCAGTGTGCTGGAAAGGGCATTGCGGGGAGATTTTGACTTTCTGACCGGAATCGTTATTCCCCAGACCTGTGACGTAATGCGTGAAATTTTTGATGTCTGGGAAGAATACACCTCTTATGCATTTTACCATCGCTTGGCTGTACCACTCCGGGTAAATACTCCGGCAGCCGTCGACTTCTTTGAAGAGGAACTGGTAAAACTGACCACGGCTCTTTCCAAAATCAGCCCCCGTAAAATCACTGGTGAAACTTTGAGAGAAGCTATTGTTACCCATAACCGTCAGCGGCAGTTACTCCAGAAGATTGCCAAAACCCGTTCTTTTTCTACCGGTTTGAGCGGTAGGGAGTTTATGGAACTGCTGTTCAGGACCTTTAGGACACCACCGGAGAAAAGCATTTCCCAGCTAGAGACTGTCCTCAACTCTGTACCCGCCGAACAGGCAGAAGAAGCCGAAAAACTGCGTTTCATGGTCCTCGGTAGTGTGATTGACAACCCGGAAATAATATCTCTTTTGGAAAACGGTTCTGGTATGATAGTGGCTGACGATCTTTGCTACGGCCGTCGTTTCTACCGCCTTCAAGTGGATACCAGGGAAGAGCCCCTTAAAGCTCTGGCCACCACCTATTTAAGAAAAATAAACTGTCCGTGCAAATTCCCGGGTGAACGCCGCTGGGAAGCGATACTGGAAGAGGCGCAGCGGGTTTCAGTTGATGGGATGGTGTTTTTACTTCAAAAGTTTTGTGATACCCACCGGTTCGAACAGCCGGACTTAGAGCGAAAATTAACTGCCAGCGGATATCCGGTTCTGGTGCTAGAAATCGAAAATCAAACGGCACCGGAGACCCTGAGTACCCGGGTTCAGGCTTTTACGGAAATGCTTGCCACCCGGCGATCAATTACCGGCAGGAAGGAGAGAGGATGATGAACGCGAAAACGGTTAAGGTTCTGGAAAGTTCCCGCCAGCTTTCCCAAATAATCAGGAACACCTACCGGGAAGCTCATGAGAAAAAGGCAGAAGGCAAAAAAGTGGTCTGGTCTAGTGGGATAGCACCGGTAGAACTGTTTCATGCTATGGATGTAGTTCCGGTTTTTCCCGAAAACTATGCAGCCGCCTGTAGTGTTAAACAACTGGGACTAGAATTGCAACAATTGGCAGAATCTTCTGGATATTCCCCTGACCTTTGCTCCTATTTTCGTTCAGACTTGGGGCATATTATGGGCAACTGTACTTATTTGGGCGGCCTACCTGCGCCGGACGCGGTAGTGGCCAGCCGCAATCTGTGTACCACTCATGTCAAATGGTTTGAAATTCTTGCCCGTCGTTTCAACTGTCCTATGTTTGTATTGGATCAACCTCTGGGGTCCTTGGGAGCGGAGCTGGAACCCGAGCCTCACCGCCTGGCTTACGCGGTAACTCAGCTTAAAGAACTGATCAGCTTTCTGGAAAGACTTACCGGAAAACCCTTTGATCCCGACCGCCTGCAGGAAACAGTAAACCTCGGCGACAGGGCAGCTGCTCTTTGGATAACTATTAACGAAAGTCGCCGGGCCCGCCCGGTACCGATCAGCAGCACAGACATGCTGGGCAACCTTTTTGTGCTGGTCGTGCTCTCCGGTACCCAAACAGCTGTAGATTTTCTCGAAAAAGTTGCTATTGAAGTAACCAACCGGGTGGCGCAAGGCGTCGGGGTGGTACCCGAGGAACGTTATCGCCTTTTATGGGACGTAATGCCTCTCTGGTACAACATGAGGCTGTTTGAGCGTTTCCAACAGCACGGAGCCGTATTTGCCGTGGAGCTGTATAATTACGGTAGAGTATGGGGACAACGACTGGATCCTGCCAATCCCCTAGTGAGCCTGGCTCGTCGTAACCTGACCCATATTTTTAATATCGACGGACCTACCCGCGTTAAACTGGTTTCTCAAATGATTAGGAATTTTCAAATCGACGGGTATGTTAACCACGTCATTCGAAGCTGTATTGTTCTGAGTACCGGTACATATCACCTGGCCAATCAAATACACAAAGAACTAAATCTCCCTGTTTTGAGAATTCACAGTGATCATTGTGACCCACGTGCCTTTACCCCGAGTCAGGTGGAAAGCCGCCTGGAAGCTTTTCTTGAAATGCTCGAATCCAGACAAAGAAATGGTATACAGGCTTAATTGAATGAAAAACGGCTGCACTCCCGGAGCCAGGAGCCGCCCCTTCCTGGCTATTCCGGGAGGCAGCCGTTTTTTAGCGGATTATTTTCTAGTTTTTCGTATAATCATAAAAGCCCTTACCACTTTTCACCCCAAGATGACCCGCCTCGACCAGTTTGCGCAAAACCTGCGGGGGCCGGAAGCGGTCACCGTAAGCCTCGGTAAGATTTTCAGCTACAAAGAGCATGGTATCGAGACCGACGTAGTCTGCCAGTTCAAAAGGACCCATGGGATAATTCAGGCCCAACTTAACCGCCTTATCAATATCCTCTATCGAAGCCACCCCTTCCTCCAAAACTCTCATACACTCAATCATATGAGCCGCCAGGACACGACTCGTAACGAATCCCTGGGCATCCTTCACCCTAACCGTTTCCTTACCCAACCGTTGAGAAATATCTTCTATAGTAGCAACTGTCTCCGGTGATGTGTTTCGTCCTATTACGATTTCTATCAATCGCATGACGGGCGGTGGATTAAACCAGTGCATACCGATAACTTTATCAGGACGCTGGGTGGCCGCTCCAATCGCCGTAATACTCAGCTCCGAAGTGTTCGTCGCCAGGATCACCTCTGGACGGCATACCACATCCAAACGCCGGAAGATGTTTTTCTTCAGTTCCAGGTTCTCCGGCACCGCTTCAATAACCAGGTCTGCATCTTCAGCCGCTGCCTCCAAATCAATGAATCCCTGGATACGGCTGAGAACGGTCTCCGTACTTCCCGCAGGAATCTTTCCCGCCTTTTCCAAACGCTGCAAACTTCGGCGAGCCCTGTGCAGTCCCTTCTCAATCAACTCGAAGGTCAAATCTACAAGATGCACCTGAAATCCATTTTGCGCGGCTACCTGGGCAATACCGCTGCCCATTAACCCCGCTCCCAAAACGGCAATAGTTTTGATTGACAAGGTGTTTTCCCCCTTTCCTCGGCTTTAAGCTTATACCTCCACCAGCATGGCTTCTCCCTGGGCCAGGCCGCCACATATGGCAGCTACTCCTTTTCCACCGCCCCTACGTCCAAGTTCATACAATAAAGTCATCAAAATTCTGGCTCCACTGGCTCCAACAGGGTGGCCGATAGCAATAGCACCGCCGTTAACATTAATTTTCTCATGGAGGGCTCTTGCTTTGTCTTTATCTCCCCCGGCCAAAACCAGACTTGAAACTAAGGGCATGGCTGCAAAGGCTTCATTGATTTCAATTAAGTCAATTTCTCCCAGATCGATGCCAGTCCGACGAAGTAATTCTTGAATAACTATTCCCGGAATACTGGCAATATAACGGGGGTTCGTGGAACGTCCAAGGGCAGCCTTAATTCGTCCCAGAGGTTTAATACCCAAACTGTCTGCCTTTCGGCGGCTCATCAACACCAGGGCAGTTGCCCCATCGTTAAGCCCGGGCGCATTGCCCGCCGTAACGGTAGGGCTACCGTATACGGTGGGCAACTGGGCCAGTTTTTCTAAAGTAGTGTCAGGCCGGGGCTGCTCGTCACGCTCCACCTGTAGAGGAGGTCCCTTTTTCCGGGGAACCTTTACGGGAACTATCTCATCTTTAAATTTTCCGGCTGCCAAGGCTGCGGCATAACGTTTCTGGCTCTGTAAGGCCCAGCGGTCCTGATCCTCTCGCGTAACCCCGTATTCAAGCGCTACTTCACCGGCATCTACAGAAACAGGATTATATCCTTTGTATTCCAAACCGTAATTGAAGTCCTCTATGACCAGATGTCCTATCCGGGTTCCCCACCGGATTACCGGTGGAACCAGATAGGCCATCCGGCTCATGCTTTCCACGCCCCCTGCCAACGCAACCTCTGCCTGGCCGCTGGCAATAGACTGATAAGCCAGGCGGGTAGCCAAAAGACTTGAACAACATGCCGTATCTACCGTCACTGCCATTACCTCAGGAGGGATACCTGCCTTAAGGGCGATCTGTCTTCCTACTACCGACGGAGTCTCTGCCTCCGGTGCAAAACAATGCCCTATGTAAACTTCTTCAATAACTTCCGGGCTTATACAGGCCCTTTCTACCGCAGCCTCCACCGCAATTTTCCCCAGTTCCACCACCGGAACATCTTTCAGGCTGCCCAAATAGCGTCCAAAAGGAGTTCGGGCGGCACTGACCACCACAACTTCCTGAACCAATGTTTATCCTTCCTTTCCTTAGTTTAATTTCCAAAATTATAAATGCCGCTGAAAGAAATCCACTGTAAGCTGCCAAGCAGAAGAAAATCCACCTGGGGAAAAACTATGCCCTTCCTTCGGTATGATTTTTACTTCACAAGGCTTACCCAATTGCCTGAGTTTTTCCGCCATGGCCACTGAAGATTTGGCCAAAAAGACCCTCCTTCCATATATTGAATTCACCAGGTCAGGCATGTGCGGGGGTTAATTCTTTTTTAAAACATTCGTACATTTTTTGAACCGAAGGAGGACAACCTCTGATAAGCACCGCGTTTGGGTGCTTTCTGTTTGCATCACATGCGCACTTGCCCAAACAAAATACCTTGCTCGCCTCGGGGCTAGCAATCGTTTCTCTACCCATACATATTTCTATTCCTTGAAAATTTGCCCCGGCATTTTCCCGGAAAAACTTGTTCAAAGCGGCGAAAATACCAAAACCACAACCGGAACAGATGGACACTCCGGGGTCTTCCATGCGAATACCGGAAATGTTGTACCGTTGCATTAAGTCCCGGGGCCATCTATCCACCCACTCCAGCGGTTTACGGAGTTCCTCCACTTTTTCTCCCCGTATTTCTCCAGGCTCGACGGTTAAAGACCGGTCAGTTAATTCGGCAAAAATGCGCAGGTGCCCGACCTGCTCAGGCTCAATTCCCAACAGCCTGCTTCCAACTATATCCACTTGCAATATATCCTTCCCGGCCACCAGCAGATCAGTTCTGTGTACGTCTTCTCCCACCGGACCCTTCTGCATGGCAAAAGTACCGTCTATCACCGTAAGATCAACCTTTACTTTAGTACCGAGGAGGGCAATCATACGTTCCAGACCGTATCCGTGAAAATCTTTCTTGGATTTAAAGCTAAGAATACCTTTTAAGTTTTTCAGCCCCAGGGATACTTGGGTCTGGTGATGAGTTTTTAAAACCGGAAGGTTAATTACAAAATCCGCATCCAAAACCCGGCGGGCAATTTGTACCTTCAATCCTTCCAGATCAACCATAACGAAAGGCCCTTCATTAAGATCAATTAAGGGAACATTCAACCGTTCCGCCATTTCCACATATCCTGCCCATTCGTAGGCCGTAAAGGTATTTAGCCTGAGTTCCGGGTGTATGACCCCTCCGTCGGCTATTTCTATTTTCGAGCAACCCGCCTCCCGCAGAAGACTAATCATACCTTCTACCACTGTAACACTGGTAACCTGCCCGTGGGGCGGTTGATTCCGGCGACCCCGCATAACCATATTGGGTTTCAACAGAATTTTATCGTTCGGTTTCAAACCTTTGAACCCCTGGCAAAGCTCTATTACCCGCCTCAAACTTTCCAGAATGTGGTTCACTTTTGTTAAAGCTACGGACATTTTTCTTAAACCCCCGGATGTTTTACTATCATACTTTTTTGAAAATATATTTAAAAGCAATATTAATGCCATCAGTTGAATAGATTTTTACGCATAAAAAAACTCTCCTCAACGGAGAGCTGTTGCAATTTTGGTACAATGTATTGTACTAACAAGACGTTTTACTGGATTTTGCTAGCTTTTACTGGCTGACCAGCAATAGTTTTTCCCTTTCCCCAGAAGTTCAACGGTAAAGAAGTAGCTATTCCCACTAGAGAAAGCAGGCCAATTGCTTTAATAGTCACTATAATACCGAAATGATCAGCAATCCATCCCAGCAGGGTTACTCCAATGCCACCGGTACCGATGGCAAACCCCAGCATCAGCCCGGAAGCCACTCCTACATGATTAGGAAGAAGTTCCTGGCCCAGCACTACCGTAATGGCAAAAGTAGAAACAATGACCGCCCCGAGAAGGCTTACCACTACATAAGCCCAAAACCCGGAAGAATGTAAAAAAGCAAAAATCAGCGGACCGATCATTACCATAGATCCTATGATTACCCTTCTGCCTCCTACTGCATCAGCCAAAGGACCGCCAACCAGCGTACCCACAGCACCGGCAATCAAAAAGGCTGAAAGAACGTAGCCGCCTTTAGCTGGATCGCCGTGGAGGTAGTCCTGATAGTAAAAGGGAATGTAAGTAACCAGACCAAAATGAATCCAGGAACGGGCAATGACATAAAGCAGCAGTAGGATGAGAGGAAGCAAGCTCTTCCCCTTACCGGTATCCTCCAAACTGGCTGAACCCTCTCCCTTACCTTCTGTGGTCTCCTGGGCATTGGCAGGTACCTGCTGCTGGTTCATCCTTTCCCGAATGACGGGCAAAGACCGCCACAAAAAGAAACTCATGGGTAATCCAATTAACAGAAAAAGCATCGAACCCCGCAAACCCGCCCAGGTTAAAAAGACAGTACCCAGTAGAGGACCCAGACCGAAACCTAAATTACCTCCTACGGAAAAGACAGCCATGGAGGAAGCTTTCCGGTGGCCGCTCAAAAAGCGGGCGGTCTTTGACGCTTCAGGGTGATACGCGGCCACACCTAACCCGCTCATTAATACCGCCAGCAGTACTAAGGCGTAGTGAGGACTGATTCCGGCCAGGCCAATACCCACCAGTGACAGTAGGCACCCCACCGGTAGAAGCCAGTCGCTGCTTCGCAGGTCGCTCCATAAACCAAATAAGGGTTGAATTACAGAAGAACTGATATTGGAAACCATAACCAGAATTCCTACCGCAAAATAAGAAAGATTGAAAGCATCCCTAATTTCCGGAATTATTACCGGCAGCGCTCCTTGAGCCATATCGGTCACTAAATGCCCGAGACTCAACAGCCACAACAGGTTTAAATTTTGCAACTTCGATACCTCCCTGGCTGGTAAATTTTAAAACCGACTGGTTTTCGGTACACCATAAAAAAAACAAGGTATTAACTCTGCTCTTCTGGTAGGCGGTTTGAGACCGCTGGGAAATACCCATAAAAAATGTGGGGCGGACATTGGCTTCGGGTGATTAGGGCGTTTTTCGCAGCTTATTGACAATAGGCTTGTCTGCTTCCGTAAACTCGTAATTGTCTAGTTCTTCCTTGGTTACCCACCGGTAACTCTGTCCTTCCCGCGGAGTTACATTTCGGCTCAGTAAACGGCATTGATAACACAAAAGTAAAATGTGCCTGTCCTTATACTTGTGAGAAACAACTTCGAATATATCCCTCACTTCCACCTCTATACCCAACTCCTCGCGCAGCTCTCTGCGCAGCGCCTCCTGGGGATGCTCTCCTTCTTCTACTTTTCCCCCTGGAAACTCCCATTTCAAACCCATATAACTGCCCGCGGGTCTTTGAGCAATAAGGATTTTCCCGTTCGCCTTAATCAACGCTGCAGTTACTACAATCATAACTTTCCTCCCTCCCATCGACCCCGCCGATGTCCTTACTTTCCTGTATTCTCTCGAACCTCGAGCAAGAACCGGCGCAATTCATCGGGATTCAATCCCGAATCCGCCGCCCAGGGCACCATGTATTTTTCGGTAAACTTAATGAAGGAATCCAAGGCTCCCGTTATATAGGTCATACATTCCTCCGGGTGAAGTATTTCTTCCCCGATGCGGGAAACCAGCAATAATACCTGTGTAACCGTATATATTAGAAAACAACTGGTCCATATCAAATGGTGCTCCAGCTTGGAACCGCCAACCCAAAGCACGGCAGTTTTCCGGTTAGGTTCCTGCAGGTTAACCCTCTGCACCGCTCGAGCCTGCAACCAGCGAAAAGTAGCATGCGTTCCATGGTCTGATAAAAAATCGTAAATCGGGTCAAACTTCTCCCGGCCGAGCTTTTCCCTTACAGCCGAAGGAGAAAGTTCCTTTAATATTTTTTTCACATCATCTCCCGCCCAAACCTCTATCCACTCCGGGCAGTTGTGAAACAGTTCCACCTTGTCCAGGACCTCGAGCACGGTTCTAATGTGGGCGTTGGCCTGGGTGTAATAATTATGGCGGGCCAGGTGAGTAGCCGCCAGTATTTCATCAATACACCCGAATAACAACCCCAGAATGCTCACGTCAACCGGCTCATGCCTTTCTGCCCTGGTCAAATCAAAAAGCAAATCAAGAACTCTTTGAAGATAAATTTGGATAAATTCGTAAGCTTCTTTCCATGCCTCATGTTCACCGGAAGGAGAAACCTCCAAAGCCCGCAGTAGTTCCCTGACGTTAAAATGTTCTCCCCTCGCCAGGGAATACAGCCGCCGGGACCTTCGTCGTTGAGGAGAATCCGGTAAATTCTCTACATTGATTTCCGCCAGATCAATCAGGGACTCGAAGACCTTATCGGCATACTTTTGGGCTTCATGGTCCATCTCGTCGTAATGCTTGGAAAGCCAGTAAAGCAAATGTTGTAAAGTCTTGTCGAGGGTAACACTGTCCGGTGAGGCCCCGGGAGGCACCAGTGAAAGCATATATCTTCGTATGTCAGACCGCGTAATCATCGTCTACTACCTCGTCTCTTTCGAAAAATCCACAGTTTGTAAGCCTTCACCACTAATTATTCCAGCATTAGCAGAAAATAATCATGGGGCTGCCCTCCCGGCAGTAACTCGACTTCAATATCCGGAAACGTTTCCCGAAGGGCGTCTGCAACTTTTTCCGCCTCGGATCGGGTAACCTTCCGGCCGTAAAACATGGTCAGTAGTTCATAATCTTCGCCAACCAATTGTCTGACCAGTTCCAGGGTAGCGGTAGCGACGTCTTCGGCTACGGCCAGCAATTCACCCCTGCTGAACCCCAATACGGACCCCTGTTTGAGGGAGCGGCCCTGCCAGGTACTCTCCCGGGCAGCAAAGGTCACCCGCCCGCTCTGGATGGCCTGAATCCTGACCAGCATATTTTCGTAATTTTCTTCCAGGCTGTTTTTGGGATCATAGCTAAACATGGCTGCCAATCCCTGCATCACATCTACGCACGGCAAAACCTTGACCTTCCTGTCGCTCACTGCTGCGGCCTGCTCCGCGGCAAGACGGATGTTGGAATTGTTGGGGAGCACCAAAACCTGTTCCGCGCGGGTATTCTCTATGGCCTCCAAAAGTTGTTGTACACTGGGGTTCATGGTATCCCCACCAGCAACTACCTCTGTGACCCCTAGATTTTTAAAGGCTTCGTCCAGTCCCTCGCCGGGGGAAACTGCCACCACAGCCATAGGAACCGATACTTGAACCGTCTGCCGGTGTTGTTCAGACATATTGTCAATCTTGATATCATAGAGAGTTCCGTACTGAAGCAGTATCTCCAGGGCTTTGCCCGGATGGTTGGTATGCAGGTGAAACTTTATCAGGTCTTTCCCCTCTACCAGAAGCAAGGAATCTCCCAACGTTTCCAGCTGGGACTTAAGCTCTTGCAGGTCCGGTTTTGTTCTATACTTTAGAAGGGCCTCGGTGCAATAGGTAAATTCGAGGGAGGAAGTAGAAATATCTTTAAATGCCTGGGGGACCACCGGAGTAGTCCCCCTGCCCGCAGGCAATTTTTCTAAAACCTCCCCTTTGAGACCCGCCAGACAGCCCTCCAGAAAGACCAGTAAACCTTGTCCACCGGCGTCTACCACTCCCGCTTCCCGGAGCGCCGGCAGCTGGGTGGGAGTTAAGGCCAGAGCACGCTCTCCTACCTCGACCGCCTTGGTCAACACCTCTACCAGGCTGTTGCTTTCCCTTGTGGTTTTTCTGGTTCCTCGGGCAATCTCCCTGGCTACAGTCAATATAGTGCCCTCCACCGGGGAAGAGACGGCCTGATAGGCGTAGACCAGTCCATACTGGAAAGCCTTGGCCATTTCTGAACAGGAAACTGTGTCTTTGTTCCCCAAAGAACGGGCCAGTCCCCGCAAAAACTGGGAGAGAATCACTCCCGAATTGCCCCGTGCCGACATCAGAGCCGCTTCGGATGCCAGCACGGCCACTTTACCTAGGGGTACGTCATCCGGCAACTCTTCCAGAGGAGAAATGGCTCCCGAAGCCGTCATTGTCATATTGGTACCTGTGTCCCCGTCGGGCACCGGAAATACATTCAGTTCATTAATCGCTTTTTCGTTCTGCTGCAGGTAATAGGCTGCCATACGCAGCATATTTTTTAATTGCAGACCGGTAATTTTCTCGGTATTGTTGTCCACGCGCTGCAAGCAAACTTCTCCTTTCTATCTGGCGAAGAAAGTTATTCCCAGGGCTCCGGGCCCGGCATGAGTGGCCAATACCGGCCCTGCTTCCAAAACGTGTATTTCAGCCTGTGGTGCTTTTTCCAACACCTGTTGCTTCAATTGTCCGGCAGCTTCCGAGGCCGCTATGTGGAGCACTCCCAACGGCCCCCTGTAATTGGCGGGCAGTTCTTGTAGCATCCGCTGTACGGCCTTCTTGAAGGTGCGCACTTTATCCAGCACGTTTACCTGCCCTTTAACATATAAAACGGGTTTAATCTTGAGCAGGGTGCCAATCAGGGCGCTGGCACCACCGATCCGCCCGCCCTTTTTAAGATATTCCAGGGTTTCGAGGACAAAAACCAGGCGAAGCGCTTCTACATCATTTCTCAAACGGGAGACAATTTCTTTGGCCGCTATGCCTTCCCGGGCATATCGCAAAGCCTGCCGTACCACCAGGGCCAGGCCCCCGGCCACACTTCCTGAATCAAGAAGATAGATACCTTCCTCCCCTACATTTTTGGCCGCAGTCTGGGCACTGGTCATAGTACCGCTCAGTTTTCTAGATATAAAAATTCCAACAATATCATGTCCTGCTTCCTTTAATTTTCGAAAAACGGTTTCAAAGGCAGCCGGCGTCGGCTGGGAAGTGGTTGGAAGCTGCGGAGAGTGTTTTAGCCGGTATAAAAATTCGGCCTGGTTATCCAAGCTGTCTTCCATCGTGTCCTTACCGAACAAAACAGTTAAAGGTACAACAGTTATTAAATCCCGATATTCCTTTAACCACTCCTCGGGAATATAGGCGGTGGAATCGGTTACAATCCTAACCGGACGCAAAAAAGCCCCTCCTTTCGTTGCCTTTCTCATTTTACCACGAAATATCGACATTGAACACACCGTATGTTGGCATACTTTCGTTTACAAAAAGGTTATGTCGAATAGCCTTCAAAGTTTATTCCTAAACGTAATCTTCAAAAACTTGCTATTTAATTTGTAAAATGTTTTACTGAAAATAGATGTACCATAACTTACACTTTGGCTGGAAATATTAGGCGGGGGGTGAAATAACGGTGACCCGTAAGGTCAAGTGTATGAAAGACCTGGAGATCTTCGAACCTCTCAGCGAGGAAGAAAAAGAACAGGTAACCAAGTTGGCCCGGGCCGTATCCTTCCGTAAGGGGGAAATAATTTTTGCGGAAGGCGACCCGGCCGATACCATTTACCTGATCCGCGCCGGAAAAGTTCTTCTTTATAAAATCTCTGAGGAGGGCAAAGAAATCTCCCTGGACATTCTTCAGCAAGATGATATTTTTGGAGAAAACACCATTTTTGATAATGTTCAGCATACAATGCATGCCAAAGCGCTGGAAGATACGTTTGTTTGTACCTGCTCGCGGAACGATTTCCTTCACCTTATCAAGAATCCAATGACAGCCTTTAAAATAATCAAGGCCCTGGGGGAAAAATTAAATAATTATACCGAGCAGATGGCCAGTATGGCCTTCCGGGACGTTAAGGGGCGGGTGCTGGATACCCTGGTTCGTTTGGCTAGAGAATACGGTAAAGACACTCCGAAAGGCATTAAGATAGATATATCTTTAAACCACCAGGACCTGGCCAACCTGGTCAATGCCTCCCGGGTAATGGTGACCAATACACTTAATGTTTTGAAACAGGAAGGGAAGATAGCTGTTTACCAGCGCCGGTTCTACCTCCTCAATCAACCACCGGAGAAGGAAGTAGTGCGGCATGTATAATTTAAAAGACTGTGATGAAAGCCATTACGAAATGGTTTTATTGAGACTGGTGCGGGAGATAGAAACGGCCCGCTGGGCCCTATATGAAATCAAAAAGGGATCGAAGATAGGCAAAATCCTTAAGGATATTATTTTCCTCATCAGCACCGAGCCCAGACTTAAAGAAGAAACCAACTGTATAGATGTCGGTTGGTTGGCAGAACGGCTGGTAGCCACCGGATTTGACGAGAACCTGGTAACCCAGGTTATAACCAGGCTGTTCAGCCCAAAGACCGGCCATTGAAAAGATTGCCTTGAAGGCATTTTTTTGTTTTTGTAAACCATTTTACAGAGTTATTTGCCATCATCCATTATTATCGGTACTAGAATTTACCAAAAAATATTAGAAAGGAAGTGTTAAAACATGTCTGTACGGGAAACCATCAAAAGTCAAATTATCCAAGCTCTCCAAGGAGCTACTTTCCCTATCTCCTCGCCGGAGGAGTTGCTGGCCGCCTTTCCAGAGGGCCCCGATACAACCTGCCGGGCCGGCGAAATTGAAGTAACGGCAGGCGAAGCCGGTAAACTGCTGACTGCTGATGATTTCCCCTTTAACAGCGCTGAAGAAGTGGCTGAAACAATTGTCAGCAGAGCCGGGTTCTAGCGGAGGCGAATAACTATGAAGCTACTGGCCGTTAACGGTTCCCCCAACCCAAAAGGGATTACCCAGGCTTTACTCAAGCAGATTGTCAAGGCGGCAGCCCAAGAAGACAGCATTATTAACTTGCGAGATTATACTATCTTACCGTGTCTGGGCTGTCGCTCCTGTGTAAAGACCAACGTCTGTATCAGAAATGACGACTGGTCCAAAGTTGTTGCTTCCCTGGCTGAAGCGGATTTGCTGGTCATTGGCTTTCCTACTTACTACGGAGCTGCGTTAGGCTTAAATGCCCTCACCCATAATTTTCTGGAGCGCTGGTTTTCTTTGAGGCACCGCGGTTTTAAGCTAAAGGCCCGCAAAGCGATTGCCGTGGTTGTCAGCGGTGAAGGCCATGCTGAATTCGGCCTGCAAAGCATCAAAACTTTTCTCGAAGTATACCATGGAATGGAACTGGCCGACAGTGTCACGGCTGAAGGAGTAACACCATGCTATCTATGCGGTCAGGGCGAAACCTGCGTTCTGAGTTGTGTTAGGGCCAGGCACGGGGAAGACGTGGTTATCACTGCGGACCTCATTCCCTCCCTGGAACGCCAGCCGGAGGTTGTTGATAAGGCAATTGAAATCGGTCGTAAAATTAAGACAGGACAAATTTGAAATTGTGCAGACAGGCGGTCTTACACCTCGGCGTTCTTAAAAACATTCAAAAGGTAAAATAGAGGCTTCCAGGTAAATTTGCCCGGAAGCCTTTTTGCTGAAATACACTTCCTAATCAAAAAATTGCGGAAAGGGTTTTTGATTTCTGCCGCCAATAATACAACATAGAAAATAAATGCAACTTTAGCGTATCAAAGAGACAAGGAGTTGTAAAATTGAAGAAAAGAATTTTACCCAAAAACTACGTCCGTAAGCTTTGGCGTACAGCTGTGGAATTCAAACTCCTACAGCCTGGAGACAGGGTTCTGGTAGGTTTTTCGGGAGGAAAAGATAGCTCGTTCCTGCTCTATGCCCTAAAAATACTCCAGCATAACTTCCCTTTTTCTTTTGAATTGGGGGCAATTCATGTGGATATGGGGTTTGAAAAAGACTCAGATCCGTCTCCTTTGGAGGAGTTTTGTCGAGAGTTGGGTGTTCCCTTCCACCTGCAACCGTCTCGTATTGCCCAAATAGTCTTTCGGGAGAACAATGGGCAAAATCCCTGTTCAATCTGCGCTCACCTGCGGCGTGGAATAATAAACGACTACGCGGTTAAAAAAGATTACAACAAAGTGGCCCTAGCTCACCATTATGATGATGCAGTCGAAACCTTCCTGATGAGCCAACTTTATTCAGGCCAATTGCGTACCTTTTCGCCAAAAACTTATCTGGACCGAACCGGGTTAACAGTTATCCGGCCATTATGCTACTTCCGGGAATCCGAAATCAAAGGTGCTTTTCGTTTCATTAATTATCGGCCAGTGGCCAGCCCCTGCCCCTTAAACGGACGAACAAAACGACAGGAAGTTAAGGAGCTTATCCGCTCTTTACTGAAAAAAAACAAACTAGTCTTTGACAACCTGGCCTCTGCCATGCGTGAAGGAAACCATATAGAACTGTGGCCATCTAAATTATCAAGAGAGGAAATGAAGAAAAACTATCGGGAATTTCAAAGCAACCACTCCCCAGAATCAGACTTCTCACGGGAGTGAAAACAGTTTATCTCGATGGCCTTCTCTCCAACACCTGAAAGACCAGATTCTGGCCGTCGGGCAACCCCATGAAGGCTCCTGCCTGCTTCCCGGGATGCCCAGGCGGGCCACCTTTTCCCCTTTTGTGTTTACAACCCAGATACTGCTGGCCTCCAGATAAACTCCGCCATCTATGGATATCACCTGAAAAGCCGATTATTATTCGTTCCGGTATCCCGAAGGTTTAACACAACTTACATTTAACTTTTCAAAATCATTATCAAAAGAACACACTCTCTCTTCATGGGAACGGGCCACTGCAGCGAGGTATGCGTCTATAAAGTCCACGTTTTTTTCCGCCATGTCTTGCAAAGCCCGTATGGCCAGATCGGAGTTTTCGGCCTGGATGCCGTCCGCGTTTATAAAGGCAATCAACGTATCAGCAATCTCCCCTTTGGTTCCCCTTATCCAAAATCTTCTGGGAAAGCTTGGCAGCCACTTCTCCCCGCACTTTTTCTTTGCCGGGATATTTTTTTGTGGCCGGCAAAGAGGCATACAGCTCCGTTAAACGCTTGCGTTTGAAAGTTGGTGACCTTGCCATATTTGTCCACCTATCTTACCACACATCCCAAACATTTATTTTCTTATCACAGTTGGGAAACCCTCTAGACACTTACCTAACGGAGGAAAGACATCCGCTGGAATAATTTTCAACATGCTCCCCATCCTTACATAAAAATTATCTTAAATCTCTAGATCTCTAGATAAAAAATTCCCTCACAAAAATCTCACATCCCCGATATAAAATTAAAGCACCAAAACCTTTGGCCATGGTGGAGGTGCAATAACTCTTGATCAAAGATGTAGAAGTCTTGAATATCTTTCCCCTGCATTAAAGAGCGCTGTACGTCAATTGTCCGCTGGTTGCGGGATCCCCGGTAGAGTAAATTCAAGTCCCTTTCGGCCAGGACATAAACCTGTCCACTAATCAGTCGCTAACCTGCAGAAGTTCCCAGACAAAAGGGTTGATCTCCGCGAGAGCAGGATTTGCTCCAAGAGTATCATTATTTAAGTTGAGAACCGTTTCTGACATAACCAATTAGATTGGATTTTAATGATTTTTCGGGGAGTATACACACAATCCGCATACGAAATAAATATAATAAAATTTAGAGTTTCGAAAGTAATTCATTAGCCGCACGGGCAAGTAAACTCGCTCGTTCAATAACAAAATCACCGTATCGCTCGCGAATATTTTCTTCACCCCAACTTTTTTTCAGCATTGCTTCGCCGCTCTTGGCGTCCTTAAAAAATGCTGGAACCAGATGCTCGTCTAGCTTTTCCCTGGTAATTCCGTACTGCATAACATATCGCCAAGGCGGTTTGCCAGCTAGTTTATTAACGTTTGTGCGTTCATTGAGGACCGTAATATTACCGAGAGCATGGATATCATCATTTGCAATACCTGCTTTCCTGAGCAGGCTACGGGGATAGATGTGGTGCCATTGTGGCGCAAATCCTGACGTTATAGGGCTACCCGTCTTATCATAACCGATACGTGTACCGTCTACCCAATCATGTGCTCCTCGTTGGAATAACACTAGATAGACTAGCAACCTCAAAAAACGGCTCCCGCCGCGGTCGTACCGGTTGAGAAAATCTGCAGCATCAACTTTTGGTTCAACCCTAAGGCGTTTTAAAAGGCTTTCCAGTGCAGCGTTAAAATGTTTCGCTTCATTGATTGCCCTTACATCTTCATTAAGGTTAGTAATTGCAGAACCGCTGTAACGTCCATCACGGCTTGCTAAAAGGAACCAGCGTAAGGCTTTTCCAAAAGAATAACTTTTACTATTACCCCACCGAGCATGCAGCACAAATAGAGGGATAAGTGCATTCGCCGATGGAAGGAGGTCAGCAGTCATTACACCAAACTCAGCCAAACGCCTTAAAACGTCAGTTATAACCTGGCTAGTACGCTTCCAAACTCCCGGGAGGTTTGTCTGGTTCCAAAATTCCTTCGGTACCTCAGCCAACCGAGCCCGACCATATCCAATGGCTGTCATAGTGCGAATGAAAACACCAGGGTCCAAATCCCACCCCCGATCTTCGAGATCATTACGATATGGAAGGAATTGATCCCGCACCCAACCGGGATTGCCTACAGCAGCAAGGGCCAGATAGACGTCAGCCTCCTTGACGCGCGTACCCGCTTGGTTTAAACGACGGAAAATTTCCGCCACATCTTCAACTTCGTGTGAAATCTTGATGATAGGTATATCCTGGTCACGGATTCGCCAAAGGCGCTGAATCCGTGCATTTACTTTTCCGAATAACTCCATTTTTTTACCTGTATCAGATTCCAATTTCTTTAAGACCTCTTCGGTCAGCTCGGTCAATTCCTCTACATTTTTGATTGCCAGGATGCTGCGCAGGCTTACCCACCGAGGGTCACGCCGCCGGATGGGGTTTGGTAAGGCAAATTCCAATTGAGCTCCATTCGCATCAGGCAAAAGGTTAACCATTACATCGTAACGATCCAAAGCCTTATTCCAGTCATCATAACTGGCCCACCAGTAAGGTTTCTGCCCCATTAACAAACATAGTGCCGTCGTCCGTTGCTGGCCATCCACAATCCACATTGAAGCCTGAGTCCCTTCCGCCGTTTTAGCTTCTCGATATTCAGATGAATCCCATAACAGAAAGGAGCCTACTGGGTATTCCCGGTACAAGGATTCCGCAAGTAGCTTTACCTGTTCTGGATCCCAAACAAACTCCCGCTGAAACTCTGGAATGTCCACATTCTTGCTTACGGCCTGCTTGACAATTTCCCATACCTTAAGCTGCTGAAGCGCCATAGGTAAGACTTCGCCCTCCCTATTGATTTTATATCTATATCACCATCACCGCGTTACTTGTAAGCTCAGTCCGTAATAAAAAAATCTGCAAGCCCCCACACCCTTCAATTAAGATTGCGCCAGTCAAGGGTGAAGGGCTAAGAGCTATATGCCACATTTAACTCGGGCTACATAGTCTTAGAATACAATCACTCAATTTCCAAGTCTATCCCCAACTGTCGGAACGTTTCTTTGATTCGGTCCTCATATTCTTGCTCTGAAATCGCTCCATCTTCAGCAAAGATGGTGATCTTAATCTTATCAAACTTCGTCTGAAGATAACCAAAGGTCCCCATTAACTGTGACATCTTTCCTTTAGGGACATAAAATTCTAGATACACTTTTTCTCGGACTTCCTTCTTTGAATTATCTACACCAATTTCAGTAACATCTGCCGGCTTTTCAAAGACCGGAGTTGGAACACCGATGTCTTGACCATCAACAGGATAACTTATTTCTGTTTTTTCCTTTTGCCGCTGTTCCTTACACAGGGATTCTTTAATAATTACTTCGCTATCACATAAAGCCACAGTCGGCATTTCCTTGAAATAGCGGCACACAGCTCTATTTTCCTCTAATTCGCCCAACCCAAAAATTCCGCTTCTGACGCCCTCAACAATACTAGAAATAAGCACGTTGCTATCAATCATCCGCGGTTCGCCGGGAGTTTTTGAAGTTGCTTGGTAAATCTGTGCCGTTGAAACGTAGTCTTTCCCCGAAAGATACTTCTCTCGGATGACTATCGGGGCAATCCGCTCGATAATATCGCCACTGTCCCGCAGCTTATTATATACTTCGCAATCAAGGGTAGTAGTGTCCCCATAGGTAGGAATGCCGAGGTCCACTGTTTTAAAACCGCCCCGGTCTGGAACCGCAACCATCCGATAAAATCGTCGCAGATGTTCCCTGGTTTCTTCCTGCAGTTTTTTCAATTCCCCGCGAACCGTTTTCTTTTGCTCTTCTGTCAAACGTAACTGGCTGTCTTTTTCAAGCGATTCATAAGCTAATTTACGCCTCAAAGTTTTATAAAACGATGGGCGTTCAGGTTCTACGGGATAGAGAATAAACAATGTATTGCGATATACCCTTGGTGTCTGGCCTTTTGTCGTAAATATTTGTTCTATTTGGGCTCTGTTTTCCTGCGGTAAGATAACAAGTTTTAAATCTTCTGTATCCGGGATAGTAGAAGAATCTGCTTCCCAGATAAACACCTTTAACTTGCTGCCGCCCAAATGACTTTTTAATAATTCCTTTTCAAGTTCGACTACTGCAGAATCTTTGATATTCTCCATCTTGGTCAGGACAATCCTATTCAAATTAGGTAGATTGCTGAAGAAATATTTTCCATCCTCATTCTGCAGGTAAAACAACCGCGTTTTTAGTTGCTCCAAAACCTCAGAGATGATACTGGCAGGATTTGTCAGTGTCGTTGCCGAGCGTTTAATATCTGTGGCTGTCGCTCCCCGTTCTACCCCGCCGGAAAAGGAATATAAAAAGATGACCGTAGCTGTTCTTACGCCGAGGCGTAATCCTTTGTACGCATCGCCCAAATTGACGTCAACCTTCTTCGCCCCTGAATTGTTGTCGGTAATATCTGCAGCAATCACGCCGTTGTATTCTGAGCCGATATGTTTCAAAAACTCCTGCCTGATTTCCTGGTTGGCCAGGTCGTATTCTGCCGGCGTAATATAGGGCAAATTTTTATCTTTGACGGAGTGGATCAAAAGGGACAACAGCCGCAAAACGCCCCGGGTCCTCTGAAAGGCAGGGAAGGAACCCCAGCGGTGATAGAGAATATCGATTAAATCTGGAAGAAAGGGGTAAGAATCAAGAAACCTGTCCCGGTATTCGCTGGGCTGGACACCTGCGGGAAGAATGTTTTCTTTTTCGGCATAGTCAACGAAAGCTGATACAACTGCTTTTGCCTCTTTCTCGTCGATGGAGCTGAACAGGCGTTTGCGGATGACCTTTGTGATCTCCCGATCCTCAACGGGTGTATAAATTTTTTCCACGCGGCCGGATATTTTTTGCAGCTGCTGGAACAGCCGTTCGGCTGCCTCATCATAATGCTCAACAACGCTTGCCGGAAGAGTAATCACCAAACAGGCTTTTTCCAGCGTCGCCACCGCTTCCGTGATTTCCTGCATAAAGGCCATGGTCTGCCCGGCCAGGGTGCTCTCGCCCACCTTCTCGCCTGAGGCTTTGGTGGCATAAGCAAGGACCTCATCCATCAAAATCAGCACAGGCTCTTGTTCCGCAAGTAGGGAACGGAGGGCCTCTTTGCCGGGACTGATGAAATCCTTAAACCGCTCTATTTTACCTGTCAACTGCTGTTCCATTAATCCCCAGATGGTCTGTTTGGAGCTCATGGCTGTCCCCACAATGACTACAGGTTTTGCGCCCCACTCCCTGCATTTGTGGTACATGGCAATCAGGGAGTGGGTCTTGCCGCCACCAAAGGGTGTCTGGATCTGGATGACCGGGTCGCCGCCCCTGCCCGTCAGCCTCTTCTGGACAATACCCAAAAGGGTTTTCAGCCCCCGGGTCAGATATGTTTTCTTAAAAAAAATTTCCCCATCCCTGTATTCATCAGGGCCTCGGCCCTGACAGACCTCCCACAAATCCGCCGCAAAGACGTCCATGGTCAGGCGGCCTTCCAGGATATCCTTATGGGGCACAGCGATGGTATGAAAAGCTTTCACTTAAACAACCTCCCTTCTTTAATTCCAATTTTGGTTTCCTCGCGAATCCTTTCTTTCCCGGTTAAAAAGCCGTCCAGCCATTTCTTTTCCGTGCTTTCTTTGGAAAGGGACTCGGAAACGGCCTGGGCTACTCGGTAAAAAATATCGTTCCTGCCGTAACCTGTATCGGTTAACACCTTCAGCATACTGGTGCGGTCGCCTCTAGCCCACAGAATCAAAGCCAGATGCAGAACATCGATTAATTCAGCAGAGTCTTTCAGCTCCTCAGGTTGACGATCTTGCGGGCCCAAAACCCGGATAAACTCTTTTTCTTTTTTGATAAACCCCCTGTTCCACAGCTGGGAAAGGTCGATACTGCAGCCTGCCGCCAGTTTCCTGGCTTCATCAAAGGGCACCTTTGCCTCGCCATAATTCCACCGCCAGAGGACATAGAAACGGGTGAGATCCGAAATGCCAGAGGCAAATCCGTTGTGGAGAATCTGCCGCACGGCATAGTCGGTGGCCATCTCCCGGACATCCGCCAAGAGTCTATCTGCCCGGATGACGTTGCCTTCGTAGTCCATCACCTTCTCATATTTGCCGAACACCTCAATGGCCGAGCCGATAGCAGCGATGAAGAAATCCGCCCCACCGATGCCCTCCTGCCAGAGGTGCTCAAGTTTTGCTTGGAGGTAATTCTTCAGTTCCTCTTTGACCTGGTTATAGATCCCGGCAGGCTGCCGCTGCATTTTGCGGGCAACGAGGTAGATGGAAGAAGCTAAAGATGCAGTTTCTTTAGCGTTCAATCTCACTTGCATTTCAGTATTAAGAGGCCAAGCAGCTGTGACAATCAAACCCGAATCAAGTAAGGAATTAATGAGCGTTTCCCATCCTTCGGTCGACTTATGAGCATAAACGATGACGGCAATCCCATCAGGTTTGAGCACCCGGTAAATTTCCTGGAAGGATTTTTTGAGCATTTCCTCGAAGAATTTTTTACCGTCCTCCCAACCGCCGGGACCGTTGGAATAGGCCACAATCTCCTGCTTCTTCGGTGTTAAAGGAGTGGAAAACAGTTCTGGATGAACGTCTCCCAGCGTCCGTTTGAGCCAGACATAAAAGAAATCGGACAAATAGGAATAAGGTACATTGTCGTAATAGGGTGGGTCGGTAAACACAGCGTCGAAGTAATTGTCGGGATACGGGAGCTGGGTGGCGGAGGAGTTAGTGATAAACGTATATTGCTTTAGAAAACTAACTCGTGGCAAAACATTCCTTATAGTTCGCACACTTACTATCTCTCCAATAAAAGGATTTCTCTCTCCGTAATCCCATAACATAGGTAATGCTTGGCGACTAAAAATCCAGTGATTGTCCTCTTTATATGCCAACCACGGGCACAAAACAGAATTCCACGAAGAAAGCTTATCTACTATAAAACTTATATAGCTCACCACCGCTCTGGCGTAATCCTCATCCACCCCTTCATCCAACAGCCTGCTGTAAACCTGCCGCACCTTCTCCACAAATGTAATCAATGCCAGCTTCTGGCGGCTGTTGAACAGGTCACCCCAAACTTCAAAATCATATAATGGTAATTGACTTCCCACTGCTCTATGACTATTTTTGGGCGGTATTGGTTCATCTGGCACCGGGTCCATGCCCCATTCGTTCAAAAGCTTTTCTCTTTTCTTTTGCAGATACTCTTCCGCCTCAAAAAATACAGCCGTATCTTTTTCAGTCGCCAGACGGTATCTCTTGCCAGTTTCACCTTCTTTGGTTGTCACCACGGCAACCATCCTCTGTCCGGCTTTGCCTTCCTGAAATAGTTTCCGAGTTGTATTGGCATCAATGGTGGACCCGCACACTGGACAGGTAGCTACAGCTCGAGATACCGTCCCCTTTTCCGGCTTAAACCCTTTCGGCATTTCTTCGTAGCCGGTGCCAACAACCTTAAACTGTACCCTTTTACCCTCCACATAGGGATAGAGTGCCACTTTTTTCTTGTTCTTTTTAGCCAGCCAGAACTGGCGCATTAGGGGAATCTCCGCACCGCAGGCGGGATTCTGGCAGGGGATGGTCCGCGCCCAGATATAGCCGACCGGGATGCTTCCATCCGAGTCCTGTGGATAAAACCGGCTTATTTCCTTTTTCGCCTCTACCAGAACCCATTGCCCCCATTTTTTGACATCCTCAAGTAGGGGATTGACTTCTTTCTCTACCTCTATAATCTGTCCTAAGTACTCTTCCTTAACTTTTCGCTTTACCGGTTTCCCGTATTTTTGGGGATATTCCAGGGTGCACTTCTGAATGAGCACCGCCACCGGGTTGTAATCGTTGGAATAGGTCTCACAGCCCAATCGAAGAGCTTCCAGGGGTATGGCACCACCGCCGCCAAAGGGGTCTAAGACCCTGGGCGGTTTACCGCCGTTCGCCTTCAAAATCTCCTCACGGGCTTTTTGAATCATCTGCTCGTTGAGGGAATTTTCCCATTTGGAAAACTCGATAATGAAATTCCTCTGCTCATTTTTTTCTTTTTCCGTTTTTGGCGCGGGAATCAGCGCCGCATAATTGGTTGCCCTGGAAGAAGCCAATGGCCGGCGGGCCCACCAGATATGGAGGGTCGATATATGGCCGTGACGGATATTTTTCTCCTTGGCCGATTGTTCGCTCACTTCCCTTACCGGAAAGGTTTCCTCGATGAAGCGTTTACTTGCCAATCTGATCTGCCTCCTCTTTTATTTTCTGAGCTGAAACTATATAACGAACAATTTCAAGCTTCTCTTCAGGCTTAAGATTTTTGGCAGGATTGCGAACAATGTATAATTCAGGTTTTTTACCTGCGTTTAAAATGGTATAGAGATAATAATCATCGCCTAATCTTTGTGCCTTAAACCATTCATTAGGCGTCAAAGCCACCGGCCCGACCCCTGCCCGGGCCTTAACTTCGATGTACCGGATATTCCCTTTTTCATCCTTTGAACGGATATCAAATCCCAGGTTTTCCGAAGAAACATCCTCGGGGGAGCGACCGTGCTCCCGCTCGTATTGCATGGCTATTTCCATGCCAATAGTTTCGATCTCTTCGCTGCTCCTCATTGCTTCAGGAATGGTCTCTGCAGGAATAACCCGAACAACGCCTTTGAATCGTGGCATGCCTAGGGTCAGGCTCCGCTCTTTCTGTATCTCGTTTTTTAAATCGGCTAGCGCTTTTTCGTATTCTTTTTTTCTTTCGTTTTTGTTATAGATAACAATATCTACATTTTCGCCGTTTTCCTTTCTGATGTACAGGTCAATCAATTCGTTGTCCAGTTTGGTAATCAGATATTCCAAGGATTTTATGCCGTAGCGTTCCTTGATCTGGGCCTGGCGTTCCCGTTCCCTGGCCAGTTCCTCGCGATATGCTTCCAGCCTCTTTACCACGTACCCAAAGGTTTGTTTTCTCAAGGCTTCAATATCAACACAAGCTGAGAGGCTTCCATCAGCTTCTTTGAAATCCCAAAGAATTGCCGGGGAAACCTCTCTTACTCCTAAATCCGATACGTAGAAGCTGAAGAGCCTTTTACCCGCCACCTTGTTTGAACCGTCTTTGACCTCGGCCTCATAAAAGCAAAGGTATCCATCGTACTTGCCTGCAGGGTCGATAAAGGTTGTCCCTCGCAACGGGGAATCACCAAAATGACGTTGTATCCATTCCATCACCGCTTCAAAAAGCGGGTGGCCGAAACAGATAAACTCGACATCCTGATTTCTAAAGGCGATATCTTTGTCAAAAGTGACTCTAGGGTAACGTTTCAGAAGGCTGCCGTAAGCCTTCTTGAAATTTTCTTCTTCAGCTATCTTACGTATATCAAAGGGAATGCTGTCAATGGAAAAAACCCCGTTTCCTAGTTCACGATATTTACCACCAGCGCGAGAAAAAGCCTTTTTGAAGAAATTTTCCGTGTATTCGGGAATAAGCCTGTACTCCCGGGCCTTCTCAGCCATTTCTTTGATCCTGGTGTAGTCAATAAAACGGGTGGCCAAACTTTCGCCGAGATTCTCTTTAACCCGAGCAATGTATTCGGGGTTTACCGTAATATCGATGTCCTTAAGGATTTCATCGAGCCTGCGGGATTTTGCGGCGGCTTCCATGAGCAGCTGAGCCAGGTTCTTATCATTCAGAATTTCCCCTAAACAATCAAACACCTTATCATGGCCAAGGGCTTCCTTTATCTCTTCAAGTTTATCAAAAAGGCGTTTAAGGACTTGTCCTTCCCGGGTATCCTCGGCGACAAGGTTGATCACATAGACTTCCTTTTGCTGGCCGTAACGGTGAATACGCCCCATGCGCTGTTCGAGGCGGGTCGGGTTCCACGGGATATCATAATTGATCATCAAATGGCAGAACTGCAAATTGATACCTTCACCGGCAGCTTCGGTGGCCACCATTATCTGAGTTTCATTTTTGAATCGTTTTTCTTCGTTAATCCGCTCTTCCAGTTTCATGCCGCCGTGAATGGTGTTGACAGAATACCCCCATTCCCTGATTTTTTCCTCAAGGTAAGTAAGAGTGTCCCTTGATTCTGTAAAAATTAGGATTTTTTTATCTCTTGGGTCATTATACTTTGCTTCCAACTCCCGCAACGAAAACTTTAACTGGCGGAGCTTTGCTTCTTCTTCCGACTGAACGATGGCCTTTGCCTGCTGGATCAAATTAGTTAGGGTTTCGATTTCTTTTTTTAGTTCCTCCTTATTTTCCGAAACGCTTAAAGCCTCCCACATCTCTTCTGTCTTCCAGCGGTTTTCTTCGTTCATATCCTCAACATCTTCAAAGTCTATGTTTTTAGTTTGTAATGTATAGTTGTCTGCTGCAGTCAAAAGCTCTTCCAGGCGCTTTTTTCTTCGCTCCAAAGACTTCCACAGCGCAAAGACGCTGGAAGCAAAACGGCGCTGCAGAATAACCAGGGCAAAAGCAACATTCCGTTTCTTGTCTTTGGCAATGGCCTTGTTGTACTGGGTATTGACATATACCGATAGGTCGTTATAAAGCTTCTTTTCCCTAGGAGATTCCACGCCAAGGTTAAATGTTTTGGTCATAACGTGCCTCGGTAGAAATAACGGTTTGCCTTCAAAGTCTTTCAAGTCCTCTTTAACATGGCGGATAAAAAGCGGATTTTCTTTGTTCTGAATAGATTCCTGCACCATGTCAGCAGTAGCAAA
The DNA here is from genome assembly GCF_002207765.1 of Calderihabitans maritimus. Lineage (NCBI taxonomy): Bacteria > Bacillati > Bacillota > Clostridia > Neomoorellales > Calderihabitantaceae > Calderihabitans > Calderihabitans maritimus. The sequence goes on along the minus strand of NZ_BDGJ01000002.1, from coordinate 31,360 downwards.
GAACCCGGGCTCTAGCAAATCCAGAAATAAACGAAAATTTTCGCTGTCTCCTTTATGAGGGGTTGCTGTCAGAAACAACAGGTGTTCCGTTTTCTTGGATAAAACCTCGCCAAGCTTATACCGAATCGTTTTTTCTGTCTTCTGACCGTAGCGATACGCGCTCATTTTATGGGCTTCATCGACAATAATCAGATCAAAATGGGAGGCGGCAATTGATCGCATTACATCTTCCTGCTTTGCAAAATCTATAGAGGTCACTATTTGATTCTCCCGATCCCAAATATTTTCTGCATAAAAGGCTTCCATGAAGTTCCGGTCAACAGGAACAAAGTTTTCATTAAACCTCTCTTTTAATTCCCTTCTCCACTGGTCCTTAAGATGCCCGGGTGCTACGATAAGAATCCTTCGCACTATATTGCGGAGTTTGAGCTCTTTGATAATAAGGCCTGCCATAATGGTTTTCCCCGCTCCCGGGTCGTCGGCAATCAAGAAGCGAATCCTCGGCAGTTTCAAAACATAACCGTAAACCGTTTCTATCTGGTGGGGTAGCGGGTCAACTTTGGAAGAATTCATGGCCAGAAGGGGGTCAAACAAAGAGGCCAATTTATAACGTGTTGCTTCTAAAGCAAGAAAAACTTTCCACGGTTCTTCATTACAAACAGCATTAGCGTCAATAACGGTGATTCTGGACAATTCTTCCTCCGAGAGCAACTGATCAACATGCACCTTTGATTGCAAAGTAACCCCCACTATATGGACATAGCCAGAAGACTCCTCTATAAAATTGATTTCTACTGGCTCAGGCCAATAAGGACCTTTTACAATTTTGTTTCTTAAATTACTTATGGCGTTCATCCCCACTAGTCCCAGCCTCCTTTTTCCAAGCGCTCATGGGCAACAGCTGCAGGAATGGCAACATTTATGACAAAGTAATTTCATATCGTTTCCATCCTGTGAAGTTTTTTGGTAACCTTGCTTAAAAAGATTCTTCAACGAGATAAGGAAAGCCTACTTTTTTGTTATTTATAAGGATTTATATTAAGTTTTTCAAGAGTACTAAATAATTTCCTTCGGGGAATTTGCATAGATCTCCAAAACAGTTATTTCCCCCATTTTTCGCCGTTGGTGGTCATTTTTCCTGCTTTTACCTGCTATTTGAACTCAATCAAAAAGGCCTACCAGAGAGGTGTCAACCTGTCCGACGAGATCTTGTGTTTCTTTACTGTAAAGACAAAAAATGGCTAACCAAAAGGTCTTCCTTTCGGTTAGCCATAAGTAGCAAATCGATTAGCCGAGTTCTACAGGAGAAGGGAGCCGACCCCTTCTTTCCTTATGCCTTAATACGCCCGGGGCGCTCCCCTTTGCTTACGTCTGCTTCAGGCACTTTTGTCGCACGTATTTTGAGCGAAATTTATACAACGGGGGTGTTTCGATGGACTTACTCGGCAATCTTATCATGTGTTAAACAACTGGTATGTTATGTCTAAAAAATTCTGTTTTTTCATGTGTCAATCATCAACCACCTTTTCCAGAATTATCCCTTCGTTAAATCCACCGCGTTCCCTTTCTTTTTCTTCCCTCAGCTTCTCTACATCTGAAAATTTAATATTATGTATATTATGTACCAAAGCACGGATAACTTCCAAAATATCAGCTAATTCCGTAAGCTCTAAGGATAAACAGTATTCCTCAACTTCCTCTTTTAATTTAGAAACTAACATCTCTTTCAGCGTTTTTTTGTCCCGTATTCTAGAAATTACCGGTTTTTTACCGTCTTTTTCTATAATCTCAGGTATCCTGTCCCTAACTAACTTGTTATACACAATTGTCAATTTTCTTCCCCCTCGGCCAAATAGGGTATAACGCTCTTTTTAATTTTTCGGATTCCTCCTCTAGGGTCTTTAACGTCACCGAGATACCGTGGTATGACATGGTAGTGAAGATGGAAGATTGTTTGCCCGGCAGCCCTGCCCACATTCACCCCAACATTATATCCATCAGGGTTAAACTTTTTATCAAGTTTATCTTTAACTTTAAACAACAAGCGATTAATTGCGTCTAGTTCTTCTAGGGTGGCTTCGAAAAGCGTTTCAACATGCCGCTTAGGGACAATTAAAACATGTCCTTCATTTACAGGGTATTTGTCATAAAAAGCCCTCGCTAAATCGTTTTCAGCAACAATTTCCGTTTCGGGCTCACTACAAAAAATACAACTATCCAAATTAAACATCCTCCTTAAATCTCTTACGAAAGTAATCTATCCGCCTATATTCTAATATATCTTTTACGTGCCTAGCTAGGTCAGGGCTTAAATAAGGCTCTATCTCAGAAGACAGAAAGAATACTTTATTAATCTCATCATAATTAAAAAATCTTCCCTTGCTTAAAAAATGTATAGGGTTCTTCCTCGCCAACTTAGTAAATTTTTCTACATCCCAAGTCCACCAATCCTTATTACTTTTGTCGTTTAGATCTTTCTGATGTAAAGGATTATGCTTGTAAAAGGTCATAAACTTTTGTCCCACTTTCGATAAGGGTACTTCTTTCAAAATGTGTTCTCCCTCTATTAGAGCACCTATTGTAGGAATTTTATAAGATTTGGTCATGGCGGTTTTTTCCACATACCTTAGAAACTCCTCTGCGGGAGTATCCAACCATTGTTCCTCAGAGGGATAAAGTTCACCAATATCCTTCAAAAACCTTATCCATCCCTTCCGAAGAAATTCTCTAATAGGTATATCACTTCCTTCATAAATATCAACCCGCGTGGGGCGTCTACCCAAAGATTCTTTTAATCTGTAAAAATCGTTCTTCATCCGCTTTCGTAGAGGATCGGCTTTGGCCATCTCTTCAAATAGATCTAAAACCTTAAAATCAAATTGAACCTGGCAGTTATCAGGAAAATCGTAATCCGCGGGTTTCCTTCCCCTGCCCGTTTTAGAAGCCATGGGATTTTCGCCAGCCAGTAGTGCGGGAATATAATGGGCTCTTTTATAGTTTCCGATAAAGTCTAGTACGGTCAGATATTCCTTCCCTTTATATTTCCGCAGGCCCCGGCCCAACTGTTGTAAAAAGACAACAAACGATTCGGTAGGCCTAAGAAACATTACCGTATCTATACTGGGTATGTCCACCCCTTCGTTAAAGATGTCTACTGCAAAGATAACTTTAATACGCCCCGCTTCAATTGCTCTGATAGCTTCCGTCCTATCCATTACATACTGGTTACCCCTGACCCCGCTATGAACCGCTACTGACGGAATACCATTTTGGCTGAAATATTGTGCCATGTATTCTGCATGGTTTATGGAAGCACAAAAACCTATAGTTCTTTTTTGGGCAAACTTTTTATATTTAGCTAAAATTAAATCCGCCCGTTCTTTCCGCGAAAGTTGTTTTTCCAGGTCATCAATAACATATCTGCCATTCCGGTATTCTACCTTGGAGTAATCAGTAGCATCATAAATTCCATAATACCTGAAAGGAACTAACAAATCCCTATTAATAGCGTCTTTTAAATATATTTCATATATTACGTTATCTTCACATAAAGCATAAATGTCCCTGTTATCCGTTCTATAGGGAGTAGCAGTGAGCCCTAAAAGAAACCGGGGTCGGAAATATTTAAGAACATTTATATAACTATCGGCAGCGGCATGGTGGAACTCGTCAACTACAATATAATCAAAGAAGTTCCTTTTAAAGGTCTCCAAGTTGTTTATCTTAGTTAGTGTCTGAATGGTGGCGAAGTAAATATCTGCTCCTTTGTCTTTTCTTGTTCCACTAAAAAAGCCAGTTTTGGCATTAGGTCGAACCATTTTAAAAGTTTTTTCTGCTTGTTTTAAAATTTCTTCTCTATGAGCGACGTACAGAACGCGATTGAACTTCAAAGAATCAAAAGCAGCTAAAAAGGTCTTACCAACTCCGGTTGCCGCAATTACCAATCCTTTTGTTACTCCTTCTTCCCTAGCCTTTTTCAGTTCGTACAAGGCCTCAATTTGGGCTCCTCTGGGTTTGATGCTATCCGGTTCTTCTAATTGTTCTTTCTCTAATGATTGCTCCACCTTGACAAAGGCAGGCTTTCTCCAATTCACAGTATACTTTTTTAAAACCTCGGGAGTAATTTTTTCTGAATGGTTATAGAATAAGTCATTAAATGTATTAGAAAATTTATAGTAATCCTCCGGGTTTTTACTTTTTAGCAAACGGTAATTCCATTCAATTCCCCAGGTTAACGCTGGTAACGATAAATTGGAAGAACCAACAAAAACCTCAGCTTCTTGTTCGTAGTCGAAAATATATGCTTTTGGATGAAACGAACGTAAGTTATCTGCAAAGAAACGAATATCTAATTTGTCGCCTAGTTTATACATCAGATAGTAAATAGCTGAAGGCTCGGTTATAGACATATACCTGCCAGTTAGGATTTTAATCTCTACCCCACGGTTAGCAGCTTCTTGAAGTTGGGAAGCAATTAACTTGGCCCCTGATTCCATAAGGAAGGCTACATTAAAACGTATCTTCTTAGCCCTCTTTATGGCAGAATTTAAATATGAAATAAGGTGGTCGTCTCTCCCAACAATCGCATTAGACATAGTTTTCTCTCCTAGAAAAATAAGTCCCAGTTATTGTTAAGCTATTCTGTAAGTTCCCTTCCAATCCTTCTTTAAATTACCGTAATTGTTTTCGATGGATGCAATAGAGCGGTCCAAAGGTGGTAGAAACGCGGTCCCTTGAAGATACTTGAGGAAAAGGGCGACAGTCGCAGGGTTGAAGTAAAGACCAATCACGTTTCATCGGGCTATGAAGAATATAACAAAAAATTTATGCTGGCTCATAAATCGGGGGGCGGAGCCGATATCAGGGCTATAGGGAGAACGATCAAGTGACCTTGAAGGGAGAAAACTTTTCCTTCAAGCTGCCCAAGAATGTGGAAAAAAGATTTGCCAAAAAGAAAAGCGGCGAGCGGTTAACCCTGGGAATAAGGCCGGAAGACGTTGTCGTGGGAAAAGGTGAGTCGGACTTAATAAGAGGTGAGATATACGTTGTTGAGCCTCTGGGGCGGGATAAGTTGGTAGACGTAAAGCTGGGAGGAAACAGAATAAAACTCATTGCCTCACGGGATTTTCAGGGCAATGCAGGGGAAAATGTGGGTGTAAGTTTAAACGTGGCAAACATTCACCTTTTTGACAAAGAAAGCGGAAAATCATTGAGAATCGATTAGCCCACTTCTTTTTCGTGCAGGGGTGATGGCATTCGCTTCTGGTGAACGGTAGGCGGTTAAAGATAAAAAATGGCTAACCGAAAGGTCATCCTTTTGGTTAGCTATAAGTCCAAAAAAATTAGGCAATTGAGCAAATCGATAAGCCGAGTTCTGTCGTTGGGTGATCATCTGTCTGGGGTGTTAGTTGCCTAACACCTCTAGCGACCTTACCCGGGAACGGAGCGGGCCACTCCATTGTTCCCCTATTCGGTCTTGCTCCAGGTGGGGTTTACCAAGCCAGCCAGTCGCCTGGCTGCTGGTGAGCTCTTACCTCACCGTTTCACCCTTACCCGGCACTTAGTTTGCCGCGCTAAAATTGTTAGTTAAGTTATCCTTGTACGGCAAACTAAGTGCCGGGCGGTTTGTTTTCTGTGGCACTTTCCTTAGGGTCGCCCCCACTGGGTGTTACCCAGCACCCTGCCCTGTGGAGCTCGGACTTTCCTCAGGTACAGCCTTTCGGCATTTGTACCCGCGATCACCTGATTTACTCAATTGCCTATTTTATTTTTAACATGGGTTCTAATAATAACACAAGTTTAAAATCAATTCAATACTCAATTTATGGGAATGATGGTGTGCTGTTACTTAATTAGCCATACGTGGGAAAAAACAAAAGCAAGTTTTTAGTAAATTATTACTTATGGACGGTCTGAAAACGTCTTCAAGTTGAAATGTTACTGCTGCGACTGTTCTTGCGTAGATTCTTGATTCTGTTTTGCAGGTTGCTCAGTAGAGGTCGTTGGAGCCTGCTCTTCATTTTGTTGCTGCTCAGTACTGGTCTGTTGTTCTGCCGGTGGTTGTTCTTGTTTGGTAGATTCCCCACATCCAAATAATAAGAAACTGCTAAGTGCTAATAATGCAATTATGTAGGCAAACTTGCCTATCTTTTTCATAATTCCAAACCTCCTCTTAGTAGTTTATTTGCCTACCCATACAAGCAGTTTCCCCTCTATCCAGCACCTCCTTTCATCTTCCAAGTAAAAACCTGAGCCCTTAAATTTCCCGCTGCTTAGTTGGGATTTTTAGTGCTCAGGTAATAAGATTTTCGACTGTAATTAAAATATGTATAACCCCTCACAAGGTATTCCATAAAATTTACATCATATGTAATTTTAGCAAAAAATGATATTTAAGTCAATTATATCCAAAAATTGTTTCCAGTGATTTGACATCACCTCATTCTAATAACTTACATACTATATTTCCAGGCGGAAGAATTTAGCCGCCGAAATTTTTGACCGCCTTTTAGCCACGGCTAACAAATTTACCCAGGCCTAAATTTTACGGAAAAGGAGGGCTAGACATGAGTACTAAATTTAATCTCAGCCATCTCCCCATAGGGCAGGCTGCCGTAGTCCATTCTATAAAATGCACGGGATCCATCAGGCGAAGACTCCTCGATTTGGGGCTCGTTCCAGGGACAAAGGTAGTGGCAGTACGCCGCAGTCCCGCCGGTGACCCCACAGCATTTCTAATCCGGGGGGCACTGGTAGCCTTGAGGAAAGAGGAAGCGGAACAAGTTGGGGTTACTTTCCCCATAGAGAACAAGGAAGTGATTTAAACAGGAAGGAGAACCCCTATGGGCCACTGCCATTCATGCAGTCTCCCCGTTTGCCGCCAGGATGCTGGAGAAAATTTGAACGGCTCTTCTCAACCGCTGGTTGCCCTGGCCGGAAACCCAAACACGGGGAAAAGCACTCTCTTTAATGCTTTAACCGGTCTTAACCAGCATACAGGAAACTGGCCGGGCAAAACCGTATTGATTACCGAGGGAAGCTATTTCTACCGGGGTAAAAAGTTCAGGGTGGCGGACCTGCCCGGGACCTACTCCCTGCTAGCCAATTCCCCTGAAGAGCAGGTGGCCAGAGATTTCATCTGCTTTGCCGACCCGGATGTCACAGTAGTGGTTGTCGACGCTACCTGCCTGGAAAGAAATTTAAACTTAGTACTACAGGTTATGGAAATAACGCCAAAGGTAATAGTGTGTGTAAATTTGATGGATGAGGCCCGGAGAAAAGGAATTGAAATTGACCTAGAGGTACTTTCCCGGGAGTTGGGGATTCCTGCGGTACCGACTGCTGCCAGAAGCAGGTGGGGGTTAACCCATCTAAGGGAGGTAATTCATGATGTAGTAAGCGGAATCTGTCGTCCCAAGCCAAATCTGGTCCGCTATGACCCTGAATTGGAAAGATTAGTACGCAAGCTGGAAAGCAAACTAGCCATACAACTGCAGCGAAAATACCTGGCCAGGTGGATTGCTTTACGCTTACTGGAGGCCGACGCTGGATTCCTGGAGGCCATTAACCGGCACCTGGGGGTAAATATCAGCCCACACCTGATCGAGGAGGTACTCTCTAATGGATAAAACCCACACCTTTGCCGCCAACTACCGGGACGAGATCGTCCGCGCCATTTACCAGCACGCAGAAATCATTGCCGGCCGGGTCGTCCGGGAAAAGACATCACCCCGGAAGACCCGGTGGGATCAGAGACTGGACGATATTGTTACTTCCCGCTGGCTGGGTTTCCCCCTGATGGGTTTGCTTCTTACGGGAGTACTCTGGTTAACGGTGGTAGGAGCCAACTACCCTTCGCAATTGCTGGCCACAATTCTTTTCTGGGGAGAAAAACAGTTGGTAGAGTTGTTCCAATTTTTGAATTTCCCGCCGTGGTTGTCAGGAGTCTTAGTGAAAGGCACATATCGCAGCATGGCCTGGGTTGTTTCCGTTATGCTACCGCCCATGGCCATCTTCTTTCCCTGCTTTACCCTGCTTGAGGATCTGGGCTACCTCCCCCGCGTAGCTTTCAACCTGGACCGATTTTTTAAGAAAGCGGGAGCTCATGGAAAGCAGGCTTTGACCATGAGCATGGGCTTTGGCTGTAACGCCGCGGGAGTCACTTCCTGCCGCATCATTGACTCTCCCCGGGAACGCCTTATCGCCATATTGACTAACAATTTTGTTCCCTGTAACGGCCGCTTTCCCCTGCTTATCACTTTATCCGTCATTTTCGTGGGAAGCTCCTTGCCCGCCCACCGCAGTTGGGTGGCGACAGCCGTCATTACTCTGATAGTACTTTTAGGTATAACCGTAACCTTTATGACTTCCTGGCTTCTCTCGCGAACTTTGTTGAAAGGCCTGCCCTCTTCCTTTGCCCTAGAGCTCCCGCCCTATCGTCCCCCGCAAATAGGGAAAGTTATTGTTCGTTCCGTGCTGGACAGAACCGTGCTTGTCCTGGGCAGGGCAGTCGCCTTTGCCGCCCCGGCAGGAGCAATTACCTGGATTCTTGCCAATACCTATATAGGCAAATACAATATGATCAGTTACCTGGCCGGGTGGCTACACCCCTATGGCCAGAGCCTGGGACTCGACGGGTACATCCTAACTGCCTTTTTTCTAGGGTTACCGGCTAATGAGATCGTTTTACCTATTCTCATTATGAGTTATACATCCGCCGGAGCCATGGTGGAACTCGAAAGTTTGGAAACCCTGCGTACACTGCTGGTCGATCACGGGTGGACCTGGGTGACGGCAGTATCCATGATGCTCTTTTCCCTGCTGCATTTCCCGTGTTCCACTACTTTGTGGACCATTAGAAAGGAAACCGGAAGCTGGTTATGGACCTTGACCGCTTTCGGTCTCCCCCTGGTTACCGCTTCTTTGGTAACGTTTCTCTTTAACCAGACAGTAAAACTGCTGGGCCTCTTTTAATAAGGATGGTGGTATATTTGAGTAAGAAAGAAAAATTTTATACGGTGAGAGGTTACGCCTTAATGAAACAGAATACCGGTTCCTTAACTCCCAGCATGGAGGATTACCTGGAAATGACTTTCCGCTTATCTATTGAAAAGGGATTTGTTCGGGTGAATGAGCTGGCTGAAACCCTCAACGTGCAACCTCCTTCAGTTACTAAAATGGTCCAAAAACTGGCGGACAGAGGATTATTACACTACGAAAAATACGGTCTCATCAAACTTACGGAAGAAGGAAACAAGCTGGGCAGGTACCTGCTCCAGCGCCATAACACCATCAAAGAATTCCTTCAGTTGATCGGCGTGAAGGAAGGCCTGCATGAAGATACCGAAAAAATCGAACACAGCGTACGCAAGACCACCATGGAGTGTCTTCTCCGTTTTATAGAATTTCTCAAGCAGGAACCGGCTATAATGGAAAAGTTTTATCGAACTACAACCAAAAACTGATTGCCACCATGGTCATTGGGAACGCTCTTTACGATAATGCATATCCAGTTTTAAACGGCTGTAGATGGCTATCAATTTATCTAATTTGGCATTGACCTCAACTACCTGCGGGTCCTGCAGCTTCTTTAAGTCGTTACCAACCAAATTGGTCAACTCCTCCCTGAGGCTTTCTATCTCTCGTTCTATAAGCTCCAGCTTTCTTCTCACTGTTCCGTCTTCCTCCGACCCTCGCTTCCCCTGTAAGTGGAAGTCATTTATTTTTTTTAATAAGAAACACTTCACCCTCATGTTGCACTGTAATAGAGCCGAATACCCGTGCAACTTTCAATGCCAGCGCAAAGGATATGTTACGTCTTCCCGCTTCAATTCGCGAGACGTGCAGGGACGTGATGCCCAGTTTCCTCGCCAGTTCTTCCTGCGTCCACCTTCTGGCCAGCCTTTTCTCTTTGAGGTCAACCGGTCGTATAATTTTTTCATCCACACCACCAACCCTCCCTATAATTATACCTATAAGGCTTATTTGAATAAATGCATATTCCCGCTAGGTATAATATTTGCCATTCGTTAAAAAAATCCTCTATTAAATAACAACAATGGGAGGAGTTGGCGAAAAATCTTGCCAAGTAGGCCAATTTGGTTTATATTAGATTTAGCCAACTTGGTATAATTCTTGACCGAAGGAGCGCAAAGATGAAAAACAGCTCTTTTATCGGCCAAAAAATCAGGGTGCTGCGAGAGAAAAACAAGCTGACCCGGACAGAATTGGCCAAACAGTTGGGCATTACCGGACTTCACCTGTACCGTATCGAGACGGGCCGGCGGAATCCTACTATAAAAATGCTGCAAAAGCTGGCGAAAATCTTTCAAGTTCCTTTAAGCTACTTTTCCGGCGAAGAACCCTCAGGACAGAGCGTAAAATATGAAGTAGTGGACCTGGAACAATTTCTACGGGAGAACACCGTCAGGTTGGAAGGAAGGGAGCTCTCCCCCGACCAAAAGGAGAAAGTTTTAACTCTAATTAAAACAGCTTTAGACCTGAGCAGTAAGAATGATAAGTCGTGACCGGTCACTATTCGTAAAGAAGAAGACGCCCGCAATTCTCACACCTGATCAAGTCGGTTTGGCGCCTCAACGCCTGCAATAAGGACGTGGGGATCTGCACCCGGCAGCCAGTACAGGTTTGGTTTTCCACCCTGGCCACCACTCGCTCGCCGTATTTCGGGCGCATTTTTTTATAAAGTTTAAGGAGATCTTTATCTATTTGAAAAATAATTTGGTGGTGACTGACCTCGATCCTTCTCATTTCTTCCTCCAATTCTTGTTTCCAGCGGTGGTACTCTTCTAACGCGGCGGAGTAAGTTTGCTCCAGTTGCTGAAATTCCTGTTCTGCCTTTCGCAACTCCTCTTCCAGTTGTTCTTCTTGCAAAGCCATGTTGATTATCTCTTCTTCGATTTCCTCCTGTTCCTGCTTAACCCACCTGAGATTTTCTTCCAGACTTTTCAGTTCCCTGGAATTAGTTATATTTCCCTCATAAAGCTTCTGCTCCAGCCTTTTTATCTTTTCCCCCACTTCTTTGGCATCTAGCTCTCTTTGACGCAATTCCCGGCTCAGCCGGCGCAGCGCTTCTCTTCTCTCCGTTAGATCCGCCCTGATCTTCTCCATCACGTGCTTTTCTTTTTCCAGTTTTAAGCCCAGCGGACTTGTCTTAATTTGTTGTTTGAGCTGTAAATAACGCTGGCGCATTTGTTGCATTTCCCATAGTTTTTTCAAGGACATAATTTATCCCCCCTTATCAAGGTAATAATAAAATAGGATAGAAAGCATACCGCTTCTATCCTAAAGGACTTGCCACGGATTCGTATCCACTTCAGACAGAATAAGGTTGATTTCCGCCTTCAGCGTGGAAAGCCGTTGCTCCAGAAATTCCGCCAGAGCCGGGACGATAACCTTTTCTGTACCGTGATGCCCGGCATCAATAACGGCGAGGCCTAAACTAGCTGCATGCTGTGCCTCATGGTACTTCAGATCACCGGTGATATAAAGATCGGCTCCCTGTAGAAAAGCCCTCTCTATGAAGGAACCACCAGCACCGCCGCATACGGCAACTTTCTTAATTTCCGTCTCCAGATCCCCGACCACCTTAAGACTGCCCACGTTGAACTTCTCCTTGACAAGAGAAACAAGGGATTTGAGAGGCTGAGGATGGGGCAACAGCCCGATTCGACCCAGACCTATCTCTTTCCCCTGGTTAAACAACGGGTAAACATCATACGCAACTTCTTCATAAGGATGGGATTCGTTCATGGCTTGAAGTACTCTAGGCAGCCTGTTTTGGGGTACAATAGTCTCCAGGCGAAATTCCGCCGTTTTTTCCAGACGTCCGGTCTCTCCAATAAAAGGATTAGTCCCCTCCAGGGGCCTAAAAGTGCCCGTTCCCGCCACCTGAAACGTGCAGTGAGAGTAATTGCCAATCCACCCCGCTCCTTCGTCGCAGATGGCCTGCCGCACTCTATCCTCATAACCTTCCGGGACAAACACCACCAGCTTGTAAAGTTTTTCCCGGAAGGCCGGTTCCAGGACTTTGACCTCCTGCAGCCCTAATATGTCGGCTAACCGGTCGTTGACTCCACCGGGAGCATTATCCAAGTTGGTATGAGCAGCATAAACATTTATGTTTTCTTTCACCAGACGATGAAGTAATCGACCCAGGGGTTGGTTGTATCGCAGGTTGCTAATGGGGCGAAATATAACTGGATGGTGGGAAATAATAAGGTCTATTTGTTTGTCTACCGCCTCCTCTACGACGGCGTCCGTCACGTCTAGAGTAAGTAAAACATTTTTGACCGGCAGGGCAGGATCACCCACCAAGAGCCCTACGTTGTCCCATTCTTCTCGCCAGCGAGGCGGTGCCAGTTCTTCTAAAATGCTGATTATTTGCTGGCACGTGACAGCCATTCCAACACCTCCTCCAGTTCCTTAGCCCGCTCCCTGAACTGTTCTTCTTTTTGCCTAGCCTCCCGCGTTTTACTCCGATAAAGACTTTCCAATATGCCACGGACTTCCGCCAGCCTGTTTTCAGTTAACTCCACCAGCAACGGGTGTTTTTTAGCCATCAGCACCGGTCCCAGTTCCAGCTGGAGGGGGTGCAAAGGTTCCTGGTGCCCCGGTTCGGCCAGGATTATTTCATAAATATGATTGTCTTCTTTAACCAGTTCTTCCTCTGCGATTTTCCACCCGTTTGTAACCAACCACTTTCGCACCACTTCTCCGGCTACCATAGGCTGGAGAATCAGTCGGTTCAACCCCCGTACAATTTCAGGTGAAGCCGATAAAATGTCTACCATGGTCTTTCCGCCCAGCCCGGCAATAACTACTGTATCCACTTCTCCCGGCCGCAGGGGCTTTAGCCCGTACCCCAACCGCATGGAAATCCGACCGACAAGATTATGGGAACGTACCAGCTGTTCTCCCCTTTTCAGGGGTTCCGGTGCCACATCAGTAGCAATGACTCTGGGGCAGATTTGGTTTTTTACCAGGTAAACCGGAAGCAGGGCATGATCGGTACCTATGTCACCCAGGACACTCCCCGGTTTAACCAAAGAAGCAATGGCTGTTAACCGCTTGGATATTTTCATAACCTCTACCGCCGTTCTTACCAGTTAGCTGCCCATCCTGTAATAATTTTTCCACTTATTTAAGGCAAAATCCTTTTTTTATTTTTTATTACCCTCTCCTTCCAGCGGCCAATTGATGACCCAAACTGCAGCGCTTAAAAAGAAATTGGCAAATGCCCCTATAAGGTAAAAACTTTTGAATGCCAGTCCCTGTCCGGATAAAAGCCAGAACAGGAATAAAATCAGGCCAACCTTGAGGTAAGATGAAGCTTTTCGGGGATCTGCCAGAAATAAATCCAGCCAGGAAGACTTAGCTTCAGTTTCGATTTCTGTTTCCAAAACACGTTCCAGAGCTTCACCCGTAGGATATACCTCGCTTCGGGCCGTGGCCGCCCACTCCACCAGCTTGTTTTGGTCTACTAAAGTAATACGGTACCGGTTTCTAATCTTCTTTACCGTTTTGTAAACTTCCGGACTGAAACCGCCGGTGGTAACCAAAATCCCGTTTCGGTATCCTTCTACCGCCATAGCGCCAACAAAATTCCTCAATTCAGTACTGCTTACCATTTCCTCCTCATCCCTGAGGTTAGCACACCATACAGCTACAGGCACTCCCCGGTAATAGCCGGTTAAATCCAATCCTGTACCTTGTGCCGGTTGTATTTTTTCAAACCCGTCCAGGTTGCGCAAAATATCCCCTACCAGGTGACAGAACAGCCCTCGCTCCAATAGCCGCATATTTTCAATGCATTTCTTCCCTGCAATCCACAAACGATAATTCCGCTCGCGAAGCTCTTTTCTCTTTTTTTCCCGGTGACGTACAATCCAGTATGCCGCCACCACCAGCCCGCTCGAAAGAAGCAGGGCCCAGAAACCATCACCCGTTCGGGCTCGCAAAACAAGGAAACTCAAGATCCAGAGCAGAACACCGCCCAGATAAATATCTACCCACCGGGCCAGTTTGGAACGGGGATCTTTCCTCATTTTATCACCCCTAATTAGCTTGCCCACAATCTACCATTTTATTCCACTTCTAGCGCTTCCAATTCTTTAACCTTGTTGGAAAACCAGGCGGCATGTAAGTCCTCGTCAACGAGATTTGCCCACAAGAGATCAAATAAATCCTTGTCGCCGACCCTGACAATCAGATTTTTGTAATCGGCCATAGCTTTTTGTTCCAAATTAATATTTATTTTCAGCATCGTAATTATTCCCGCCCAGCCGCTGATCTTACCCGCTATCCTCCCTGAAACGGGAGCCAATAAATCACCTACCACCGTCGGCTTGCCACCAAGCTCTTTAATAAAATCGGCAATATTGTTTACATGCTGCTGTTCAACGCTCGCAACCCTTTCCAGCACTTTTCGGATATAAATATCGTTAACGTCCTTGCTTTGAGACGTATAAAAGCCCACCTGGTTAAGTTCAAGACTGTAGAACCAGTTTAGCTTGTTAATCAAATCATTTTTATCCAAATCCCCAGCCTCCCAGGTAATTCAATTGTTGTTTTCGGTATTATTTTCTCTGTAACTGTAAAAGCTATTCCCACTTCCCTTTGTTGAAATCGTTGCCGGTTTTAAATGTTTAAAACTCCAGTCCCAAGTCTTTAATCATTTGCAAATCTTCTTCCACTGGCCTGCCGGTGGTGGTCAAATAATTGCCTACCAACATACCGTTAAGCCCGGCCATCAGACCCAGGGCCTGTAAATCCCTCAAGTTAACTTCTCTCCCTCCGGCATAACGAAGATTTTTTGCCGGCAGGATGAAACGGAAAAGGGCAAAAGTGTGCAGGATTTCCGTGGGGGGCAAAGGGGGCTGGTTTTCTAATTTAGTCCCTTTGATGGGGTTCAACACATTAATGGGAACGGCGTCCACATCCAATTCTTTTAAAGTAAACGCAAACTCTATGCGCTGAGCCATGCTTTCTCCCATGCCGATGATACCGCCGCAACAAATTTCCAGACCCGCTGCTTTCGCGTTTTTGATGGTCTGAAGGCGTTCCTGGTAGCTGTGGGTAGTTACAACTTCCGGGAAAAAGCTTTCCGAGGTTTCAAGGTTATGGTTATACCTGGTTACTCCTACCTCTTTAAGTTGAAGGGCCACCTTTTCGGTCAGGGTTCCCAGGCAGGCGCATAATTCCAAGTTGGTTTCTTTACGCAACCTGGCAAAAATACGGAGGATTCTCCGGAAATCGGGGTCCTCCTCGGTAACCCCTAAGCCGCTAATGACAATATCAAAACGGTGGGCCCCCGCTTTTTCCATCTCTTTGGCCCTGGCCACGATAAAGTTTTCGTCCAGCAGGTCATGGGTGGCAATCTGAGTTTGGTGGTGTACTGATTGAGCACAAAAAGCGCAGTCTTCAGGACACTTACCAGTCCTGGTGCTGATGATGGAGCAGAGATCCACCCGGTTTCCCGTAAAGCGCTCCCGTATCAGGTTCGCATAAGCTGCCAGTAGTTGTATCTCCGCCCCCCGTGCTTCGCTCAGACGAAATGCTTCTTCCCGGGTGATTTCCCCTCCATCTAAAATCCTTTGAGCAACCGTGCTGATTAATTTTTCCACAAGCATTCCCCCTTAATTTCACATTGTTAACCAATTAAATTATAGTAGTTAACATTTAGTGCAAAAAAAATTAACTCTCACCTTTTCCTTTTTTTCAATTCGTCTCTTTTGCCAAAATTCCTCCTTCTCTTTACCAATCTTTCCGTATTGCACCACAAGACTCTGCATCTTATTTATGATTTTTCACCGCCCGGACGTTGTCAAGTCCGGAACCGTCCCCAACTTGATAATGGCCAAAAAAGCGGGGGTTTTACCTCCCGCTTTTTTGGCTCCGCTTTTCCCGTAGGCGGCTTACTGCCCTGCCGCTATATGAACATTTTTCTGATGGCTCTCGCTGATGGTATTGTCCTTGTGCCTCCGGCTATTGAGAAAATGAATATCGCTGTGGCCGGGAAAATCATTATCCAAGATCTTCTCTACACTGTGAGGCATGGCGCTGGCCGACGCGGCAATCCGCCTTCCGTTAACCACCACCAGAACCGGGCGGGGCGTCCAGCTCCATTCCCCTCCCCAGACACTCTTCATAATTGCCGTATCTTCCGCCGTGAGGGGTTCCACATCGGCATGGGCCGCTCCGAAGGTACGCCGCATCCGCCAACTTTTTCCCGTATAAAAGTCAATAATGGTTGCCTCCCGGCCAATAGGCCAAAGGTACTGGGCCTCCGTCCACCAATCCAGCAGTTCTCCATGCCGGGGGCTTACCGTAGGCTTTACCGGGATATGATGCACCGGAATGGTAAGTTCCTGCCCCGGATACAAAACGGTGGATTCATCTAGGTTGTTAACTTCCATAAGTTCCTGCATAGGTATGCCGTACTGGATGCTCACATTCCATAGGGTATCTCCCGGCTGCACCGTATGAGTAGTATACGTTACATAAGGCTCCTGTGCCTCCAGTGCGGCATCTGGCTCAGGACCGGAGACAGGAACTATCAGCTCCTGTCCCGGGTAAATTACCGACGTCTCCTGCAATCCGTTAACCGCCAGCAATTCTTCCAGGGAAACATTATACTGCCGGCTGATAAGCCAGGGAGTATCGCCTTCCTGGACGGTATGGACCAGATTAGGGTTTAGCAATAGTAATTTTTGCCCCGGGTAAATCACATCCCCGGAATTCAAACCATTTAAGTTCAGAATTTGTTCCAGCGGAATATTGAAGCGCTGGCTTATAAGCCACGGAGTATCCCCGTCTTGTACCGTATAATTTGCCGGTACTATTAACAATTTTTGCCCAAATAGTATAACATCGGAAGATAAGCTATTTTGCCGGCGTATCTGGTCGACCGAAACACCGTACTTTTGGCTGATCTTCCACAGGGATTCTCCCGGCTGAACTTCATGTACCACCCCTTTCTGAAACTCCGTAACTGGTTCCCCCGCAGCTTCCGCCTTAAGAAGCCAGGGGGAAAAGGCTAAAAATCCCCCTATAACTACTGTCGCCAGTACCTTCTTCCCTTTCATAAACCCTCCCCGCTTTACTAATTTTCGGTACTGACGACATATTTCGACACAATCTGACCCGGACCTCTAAGTAAATTCAACCAAATATTGGTTTTCTTTAGGATATTTCCCTATCATCTTACATCCGGCTTACCCGCTTCCAGTAAGCCGCTGTAACTCTCTCAGTACCGCTTCCTCCAAAGCAGGCAGAGCCTCGGCTACCGGCGGCGACAGTTCCATCCCCCAGGAAAGGTCTGCCGCCTGAACCCCGAAGCAGGTTACCCGAAAGCGGTGGCCCAAAAGCTTAGCAGCCGTCAACAGTTCCCTAACGCCGACCTGGTGAAAAGATACCTGGCGGGACAGGAGGTCGGGTTGGACCTCCTCCCAGCGAAAAATTTGACCAGGTTGACGTCCTAGATCTACCGCGTCCACTAACACCAGGTGACTGTAGCCGTCCAGGTAAGCTAACAAGTCGAGCCCCAAGGTCCCACCGTCCAGGAAATCCACACCCGGCAAGGAACACCGCTGTTCCAGGCGGCGTACCACCACCGGACCCAGCCCGTCATCACGACAGAGGATATTGCCTACTCCCAGTACCAGCACCTTCTTTTTCAGAGCCGACACCTCCCGTTTGGCCCAGCAACATCAGGCGCAATCGGTCTGGAGTTTCACTGATAACCATGTAGAGATGTACCATAATAAACGTTATTAGCAACCAAGTCAGCGCGTAATGCGACGCCCGTACGCCCGCTAAACCCTCTAGGGAAGCCACCAGGCCGGAAAAAGTACCTGGCCAGTAAAGGGCCATACCTGTAAGGCTCTGCGCCAGGACTAAGACAACCACTCCCAGGTAGCTCAACTTCTGCAGCGGGTTGTATTTGCCCGAATGGGGGGGAAGTTCCCCCTTCAAGGTTAAATAGTGCCGGATAACGGCAGGTAAGTTGCGCCAGTCATCTCTTCTGAGGGCAAACTGGTGGGCATCCCGGTAAAATCCGTTGAAAGCGTAGTAGATGCGCACCAAAACTACTACTAAAACTATTATGCCCACCAGTACATGAACTACGCGCAAAGCCGACTGGCTGGTGCCTTGAGGCGGGTGGTGGATGAGAAATCCGGTAAACACCAGGGTGATAATACCTATTAGGTGCAGGTAATGCATTACTCTTTGCGGAAAGGGATAATCCGTCGGTCTGGCCACATTTACCAGCCTCCCATCGGAGAAATTTCCACAAACCGTTCGCCCCGGGGCTCTATAATATGGATGGCGCAGGCCAGGCAGGGATCGAATGAACGAATGACCCTTACCACGTTAGCCGGATTCTCGGGGTCCACCGGCGTGCCAATCAGAGCCTGTTCAATAGGGCCCCGTACACCCTTATCGTCCCGGGGAGAAGCATTCCAGGTTGTAGGTACCACAATCTGGTAATGGCTTATTTTCCGGTTTTTAATTTCCACCCAATGGCCCAAAGCTCCCCGGGGCGCCTCGTTGAGACCTACCCCTCTGCCGCTCTGGGGCGGTTCCCAGTGCGCCGTATCATGGATTTTGGCACTGCCTTCTGCCGCGTAGGCATCGCCTTCCTTCAGCACTTCCATCAATTGATCCAGCCAGAGGAACATGGCGTCAGCTACTAATACGGTCTCCAAGGCCCTGGCCGCATGCCTGGCCACAGCCCCGGGCTTGATACCGTATTCCTGCACCAAGTCCAGCAGCGGCTGGTGTTGCTTCACCAGCATCCTGGCCAGGGGGCCGACCTCCATGGGTTTGCCCTCATAGCGCGGGGCCTTTACGAAAGAGTAGGCTCCCTCTTTATCCAAATCCGGCTCGGTACTCCCCTCCCACGGGTGTTTGGCTTCCCCGTATTCTTTGTACCAGGAGTGAGTAACCGCTTCGGTAATTTTCTGCGGGTCTAACTCTTCCACCCGCGAAAGATTCCCGTCCTTGATCACGCCTGCGGGCAACAGTTTTTCCTTCCCGTCGTCGTCCTGGGGAAATCCTCCGTAGGCGAGGTAGTTGCCGGGACCCGCTCCTATGCCGGCCTGGGCCAGGGGCAACAGGGGACCGGTACCGAAGAAAACCACATCGGGAACATATACGTTTTTAATAAAATCAACTACCTCCACCAGCAGGTCGCGAAACTGGTGCAATTGCTCTATATTAGGATACCCGGTGACGCCCCCCACCACGATACTGGACTGGTGGGGTTGTTTGCCGCTTAGAATGGCCGACATTTTTTTTGCTTTGGCCTGAATCTCCAGGGCCTTCAAGTAATGGGCCACGGCAGTGGTAACGATTTCCGGGTCTTTTACGGAAAAATCGTCCGGCTGGTAGCGCGGTGTCAGGGGATAAGTATCTCCTGCTTCCACCAGGGACATGATCTTTTCCTTTACCGCTAATAGTCCCGGGTCATTACCCTGGTATTGGGCTACCGCCATCACGTCCAGGTAATCGAGAGCAGATAAGTGATAAAAATGCAGAGGGTGGTCATGCAGCCAAAGGGCTCCCACCAGAAGATTCCGGATTAAACGCCCTGCCGTAGGAACCTTTGCCCCGTGAGCCTGTTCGACTGCCATCGCCGACGTCCAACCATGGGAGCCCATGCAGACGCCGCATATCCTTTCAGCAACATAGGTAGCATCGCGCGGATCCTTGCCGACCAGGATCTGTTCGAAACCCCGGAACATAGTACCCTTGCTCCAGGCATCCACTACCTTTCCGTTTTCCACTTCTACTTCAATGCGCAGGTGACCCTCTATTCTGGTAACAGGGTCTACTACTATTCGTGTACTCATCCTTTACTCCTCCCCTCCACCTGACTTGTTCTTCACTGCCTTGGCTACCGCGTGACTAGCCACGCCTACTGCCGTTAGTCCAGCGATTCCTTTAGCCAGAGAAGCGGGACTCAGCCCGGCTATCCCGGGGTTGGGGAAATTTTCCTGCTTGGCGTACAAGGGGGTGAACTGGTCATAAAACTCGGGTTGCGTACACCCCGCACAGGGGGAACCGGCACGAATACAGTAATTGACCCCATCGTTCCACCAGATGCGCGGGCAATCGGTATAGGTGTACGGGCCCTTACAACCTTTATAGTACAGGCACCAGTCCACCGTTTCGGGATCGTTCCAGTCCCGCAAAAATTCTCCCCGCTCGTAATGGCCCCTCCTAGGACAACTGTCATGCTGCAGATAGCGCTTGTAATAAGGTACTGGCCGGTTGTACTCGTCCAGGGGTGGCGCTTCACCGAAACTCAAGTAATAAAGCACGGTGCCGAGCAGCCGGGTAGGTTTAACGGGACAACTGGGTAAATTGATAACCGTCTGGCCTTCCAGGACGTCCGCGGCTCCGACAGCCCCGGTCTTACCTGCCCTAGGGATCCCGCCGTAAGAGGCGCAGGAACCAGCGGCCACTACTACTTCCGCCTTCCGGGCCGCCTCCCGGAACTGGTCCAAAAGGGGACGTCCTTCAACCATGCAGAACCGGGGATCCGCCGTAGGGATAGACCCTTCCAGCACCAACAGGTAACCTCCCTGCTCTATTGCTTCCTTCCAAGCGCTTATAGCCCCCTCGCCCGAAGCGGCCATAATGGTGGGGTGAAAGCGAACGGAAAGCATATCCAGTATGATTTCCGCCGGTCCCGGTTCAAAAGAAGATAACAGGGATTCGCTGCAGCCGGTACAACCCTGCCCCTGCATCCAGACCAGCGGTTTTTTACCAATATTTTCGGCCGCAGCCTCCGCCATTTTAGGTCCTAACTGCACTTCCAGGCCGAAAGCCGCTGCCGTCATGGCACACAGTTTGATAAAGGTCCTTCGGGATATGCCCCGTGCTTCCAGGCGCTGGAAACCCTCCTCCACTAGCTCTTCTCGCTTCTTAAACGATGACATATAATCCCTCCTCCGTTAGTTGAGTTTCTAAGACCCTTAGCCGGTCTCCTGACTCTCCCCGCCCGGTATGAGGATCATAGGCAGCGTTACAGCGAACACAAACCAGGTAACTTGAGGGTGGCTGTCGCTGCAGCCTGGCCCCATCGCGGGGACAGTAGGCCGCATAAATTCTAGGAGCTTCCGCCGGGGGACAGAGCAGCAGCCAAAGGCCCTGAGCCACCTTAAGTTGGGGACGGGTAACCTTTTGCGAAGTCACAAAAATTCTCCTTTGTCTTCCCCCGGGCCATACCTCGAGCACAGCCCCTAAGAAATCCCGACTGGTTTCCTGGAGAGAACGGAACAGGGAACGAAAAAACTCCTTGCGGTTCATTCTCTCCACGGGTGTTTGGCTTTTCACAGTTATCACCCCTGAAAATTGGTTTTCCCCCTGAGGGACTCCCGAGGCACAAATTTACTTGAACACGAACGCGAGGTCAAGCGTTCTTCCTGTACTACCGCTTCGTTTTTATTGGCTAAGGGCCTTGCGCCATCATTTGAGTGAATTTTTTATAAAATTTAATAAAATTTAAATAATTATAAAAATTAAGTAATATTCAGAATTAACTACACAATTTAAACTTTTCTTTATTATATCATTAATCAACAGTTTATAGAATAAAAAAAATCTTTGAAGAAATCAAGGGTTTTTATTATTTTTTGTCGAACTCCCTGAAAGTACCAAAATTTAAAGCCTCCCGTGATGGAGGCTTTGTACTGGAAGAATTATTTCAAAAGATGGGCAATAGCTTTTTCTGCCGCTTCCGTTCCCGAGCGGATACAGTCAGGAACGCCGACACCCCAATAAGACCCGCCGGCCAGGTACAACCCGGGTATCTCCTGCAGCCGTTTCTCAATTATTTCCAACCTTTCTAAATGCCCCAGGGTATACTGCGGCATGCCCTGGAACCAGCGATAAATGCGGGCCATTATGGGTTCCGCCCGGATACCCAGGATGTCCTCCAACTCCGCCCGGACCATCTTCAACATTTCCGCATCGTCCAGCGCCACCAGGTCCTGATTGGCGGCACCACCCACAAAGATGCGCATGAGAATCACACTATCATCGGGCACCCGGTATTTCCATTTCCGGGAGCTGTACGTTACGGCCATTATTTTCCGTCCCTCGATCCTAGGGATGACAAACCCGAACCCTTCCAGCGGGCGGTTGATATCGCAGGTACGAAAAGCCAAAGAAACGGTAGCCGAAGAAACGTGGGGAATCTCCTGTAATTTTTCTCTCAGTACAGGATCGACCAGGTGCAGAATTTCCGCCGCATGGTTGGCCATGGTGGCCACGATCAAGGCATCGGCTTTTAGTGGCTCCATCCCTTCCCCTTCCACCAAAAAACCTTTACCCGCCCTTTTAACTGCTGTAACCCGCCTTCCCAGAAGGACTTTCGCAGAGTCCAAGCACGCGGCTACGGTACCGGGTAATTCCCCCATTCCCCGGCGGAAGCTCATAAAGTACGTATATCGCGGGCCATCCTTGGCATCAGGCTTACGGGGAGGAGCCTTCTTACGGGCGGCCAGCATGGCCCGTATAAGGCTGCCGTAGTTCCTTTCCATTTCCAGAAAGCGGGGAAAACTAGCTTTGAGACTCATAGTATGGGCGTCTCCGGCATGGATGCCCCCGATAAGGGGCTCCGCAATCTTTTCCAGGGCTTCCCGCCCCAACCGCCGGGTCACAAAATCGGCCAGGCTCTCATCCCCGTCACCTTTTTTCTTCGGTAAAAAGAGGTCAAAGGCCATACGTATCTTGCCCGGCCAGGAGATCAATGAGCTCATAGCAAAAGGTATTATCTTAGTCGGCACCATCAACATCAGGCCTTCCGGAAGCTTGTGCAACCTGCCTCCGGACAGGACATAGGTCCCCTGGTTTTCCTCGTTAGTCCCCAAAAGGTCGTCCCGGATACCTACTTTGGACGCCAGCTGAGCCGCCCAGGGTTTCTGGGACAAAAAACAATCGGGGCCTCCTTCGATGACAAAACCGTCCACCTGTTCCGTTAAAACCTTGCCTCCCAGCCGTTCTTCCCTTTCAATCAGCAGGTAATCTATTTCTGCCTGCCCCTGTTTTTGTTTTTCCGCCAGGGTATAAGCTGCCGCCAGGCCGGCTATGCCGCCCCCGATAATTACCACTTTCTTCATTATTTCCACTCCTGATCCAACTTCTGTTCGATGATCTGAACCAAAGCTTCTATAAAAGCAGGGGAATCGTTTAAGGTACTGCACCGGACAAAATTGAGACCCAAACTTCGCGCATACTCCTTAAGGGCGATGTCCATGTCATAAAGCGTTTCCACATGGTCAGAAACAAAGCTCAATGGCACCAGCAACACGTTTTTCTTCCCCTGATCTCTCAATTGTTCCAAAACCTTTTCTACCTCCGGTTCCAACCAGCGGCCCTTCCCGGCTCCCTTGCTCTGGAAAGCCAACTGCCACTGCACTTCTCCCAGCGTTTCCGCCAAAGCAGAGGCGGTTTTCTCAACCTGTTCCAGATAAGGGTCTCCCCCTTCGATATGCTCCAAAGGTACGCTGTGGGCGCTGAAAACCAACGGTACCTCAGCCCGTACGTCTTCCGGAAACTGGCGCAACCCTTCCCCTACTTTTTCGGCCAGGGCCTGGATGTACAGCGGGTGATCGTACCAGTCACCCGCCCGTGTTACCTGCAAACTGCCGCCGTAGCGGTCTAGGGCCGCTTCCAGCTGGCGCAGATAGGCTCCCGTGCTCACTCGAGAATAGTGAGGCGACAGGCTCAAAGCCAGTACCCGGTTTATTCCGTCCTCTACCATCTGGGCCAGAGCTTCTTCGATAAAGGGATGCCAGTAACACATGCCCGTGTAGACCCGGCAACTCTTGCCTCTCTGCTTTAACTTTTCTTCCAGCTTGAAGGCCTGAGTTTGGGTAATTTCCAGCAAAGGCGACTTGCCGCCTATGAGGTTGTATCGTTCCTTAATTTTAGCCAGAACGGGTTCAGGGAGGGGACGGTTCCCCAGTAATTTACGGAGAAAAGGCTCCACCGCTTCGGGTGAATCGGGCGCCCCGAAGGCCATGAGCAGAATCCCGGTTAAATTTCCTCCGGTTACCAATTAGCAGACCTCCTTTGATTATCAGGAACGCTTGCTGTACTTGTGAACAGCTTCTACCAGAGCAATGGCGTGCTCTACAGGAGTCTCCTTGTGAATACCGTGTCCCAGATTGAAAATATGACCCGGGCGTCCTCCCGCCCTTTCCAAAATACGCCGCACTTTCTTTTCAATTACCTCCGGTGGTGCCAGCAGTGCCGCCGGGTCCAGGTTGCCCTGAATGGCTACGTCGTAACCAATACGCCGCCAGGCTTCATCCAGGTTTATCCTCCAGTCTACGCCTATTACGTCACCACCGGCCATCTTTACTAACTCCAAAAGGGTAGAAGCATTATTGGCAAAGTGGATAACAGGAACGCCTTCTTTTTTCAAATTCTCCATCACGTATCGCGAATGAGGTAAGACAAACTCTTCATAATCCTCGGGAGATAAAGTACCCACCCAGGAATCGAAAACCTGAACGGCCTGGGCTCCGGCTCTGATTTGGGCCCTTAAATACCTTACCACCACCTCTGCAATTTTCTCCATCAGGGCATGCCACACTCTGGGAGCCTTCCACATCATCTCCTTACAGTGGAGATAAGATTTGGATCCTCCCCCTTCGATAATATAGCTCGCTAAAGTAAAGGGTGCTCCAGAAAAGCCGATAAGAGGCACCTTTCCCGCGAGTTCTCGACGCACCAGCCTGACCGCTTCCAAAACGTACGGTACATCTTCTTCCGGTTCGATGAGACGCAGTTTTTCCACATCCGCCTCAGACCGCACCGGGTTGTGAATAGCCGGCCCTTCATTTTGGGCAAATTCCAATTCTATACCCATTCCCTCGAGGGGTAATAAAATATCAGCAAAAAGAATAGCTGCATCTACTCCTAGTTTATCCACCGGCTGCAAGGTTACTTCTGCCGCCAGTTCCGGCGTCTTGCACATAGTTAAAAACGAATATTTACTTCTAATCTCCATGTATTCCTTCATATAACGTCCGGCCTGTCGCATCAGCCAGACAGGTGTGCAGTCTACTTCTTCCCGACGGCATGCTTTCAAAAAGCGGTCATTCATTTAACTGATCCTCCTTTAATTGATAGATAAATCCCGCACTCTATCATCAAGGCGATTTTGTGAACAAAAGAGCAAGCAAGTTAGCTTTCGACATCTCTTATTTAATTTCCTTTTTTAAACCTCAATATTATTTCAACTTTTTTCCTTAATCACTGTAAAACTGGCTATACTATGAGGAGTTATACTTCCCCACTGGTCACCTAACCCCAAGAATCGCGCCGGATTGAGGGTGGCGTAAGAAACCACCTGTTCCAAAGGCTTTTCAAGGTAACGGGAAACATTTAACAGCATTTCCAGCAGGGACTTGACGCTGCCCACCAGGTTGCCGTTACTGTCAGTCACCTGAGTTCCGGTTTTGGTGACCTCTCGCCCCCATAAAAGATATCTGCCGTCAGGACTGTCGGTTAAAGGTAAACCATCACTAATTAGAATAACCTTTTCTTCCTTTTTCAACCGGCAGGCCAGGCGAATAACGGCCGGATGTAAATGCAATCTATCGGCTATCAGGTCGGCATAAACTTCGGCCTCCAGAGCCGCGCCTGCCAGGCCGGGGTGACGGTGGTGAAAAAGACCCATGGCGTTGAAAAGGTGGGTAACCCCTTCTACCCCCGCCTCTATGCTCTTCCAAAATTCTTCGTACGAGGCCCGGGAGTGTCCCACCGACACCTGAACGCCCCGGCGGCGCAGGTACTCGATAAGGGATAGGGCGCCCGGCAGTTCGGGTGCCAGGGTGACCAGCTTAATATTTCCTTCCGCGGCGTCCTGAAGCTCCTCAAAAACCTGTTTATCCGGCGGCAGAAGGTATTCCGCCCGGTGAATCCCTCTTCTTTCAGGATTTAAGAAGGGCCCTTCCAAATGTATACCCAAAAGAGCCGCCCCGTCCTCCGGCTTTTGCCTCTTTATACGGCGGGCTATCACCGCGAGTACCCGCTTTAACTCCGGCAGAGGAGCCGGAACCGTCGTGGCCAGGAAGGCCCTCGTTCCCTTGCGGGCCAGTTCTTTTTGCATAACCATCAAGTCGTCTTCTTCTGCCGACATGATATCTACTCCCGCCATGCCATGGACATGGATGTCAATCAGTCCCGGCAACACCAGGCAGTTATCGAGGTCAAGCAACACAACATCCTTTACCTTTTCAGGTATTTTATCCGTTACCCGGTGTACTACTCCATTTTGCACATAAATACTCCCGTGTTCTATAACCTCGTGCGGTGTTAAAATTCGGTCGGCCACAATCAGGGTGTTTTGATGGAAAGGCGGTAAATCTATCACTTCATACTCTCTCACCACGTTATCCCCCGCCCCCGAGATGTAGGTACAAATAAAAGCCCTCAGTAAAACCGAGAGCTTTAGGTCCTTTCAGCCTCTGTTTGACGCCGTTGGGCTATTTCCCGCAGTCGGCAGAAAGAACACACTTCCGCCGTGGTGACCTGGCCGCAAATCTCACATTCGCGCAGTTCTATGCTTTCCCTGTGAGCTTGAAAATACTTTCTTCCGTTCTTTAAGAAAGTTGTTAGGAACCGCTGTTTAGTTCCGGGGTTAGCTTCCTCCAACCGGTTTAAGGTTTCTTTGTAAAGTATAGAATTGGCCCCTTTGGAGTAAGGACATTCTTCATGCACAAAACCGATCCGGTTCAACAAAACGTAAGCCAGATTTTCTCTTTCGGTCAGGGTGAAGAGAGGTTTTACTTTTTTAACCAGCTTGGGATGCGTGCTGGGTAAAACGGGAGCCTGACGGGCCAGGTACCCCACCTGCCAGCTCAAAGTATTGCCCAGTAAGGTCGCCGCTTCATCATCTAAATTATGTCCGGTAGCCACTACCCTAAAATCTTCTTCCAAAGCCACTTTATTAAAAAGGTATCTTTTGACCACGCCGCAGACCGAACAGGAGCTCCGCCGGGCCTGACGTGCCAGCCACGGTACGGTAAAACCGTATTCCTTCTCCAGGTCAACTACTATCAGGTCTGCCTGGTGGTTTTCCGCAAACTGTTCTACCACCCGCCGGGAGTTTTTCGAGTATTCACCGATACCGAGATCTATATACATAGCGGTGACCCGATAGTTCTCCCGCAGAAGAAAATCCCAGAGAGCCATGCTGTCTTTGCCGCCGGAAACCACCAGCAACAGCCGCTCCTGGGGCCTAAACATTTTTTCCCGCCGAATGTTACGGTGCACCTGCCGGGAATAATACTCCAGGAAACACTCAGCACAAAAAGCGGCATGATGTCTTTTCAGGTGAATCTGAGCCTTTTCTCCGCAACGACGACAGCGCACCTGGGCGCCTCCTTTCTTAACCTCCGGATACGGCCGAGAAGATTTCGATTACATCTTCATCTTTGACCAGTTGGTCGGGAGTAAGCATTTGCCCATCCCGGATTACCAGGTGGGATTCCAGACTGAAATTAAGCTCCTTTGCCAGTTGCTTAACCGTCCTGTCACCTTTTACTTCTATCTCCTTTTTGTCCGGGGCACGAAAGATAACCCGCATAGCAGTCCCTTTCCTCCTTTAGCAATGATGGAAATGAACCAGAATTGTCTAAAACTCTTCTTCAACGCTTATTATATACTAACAGAGCAGCCTATAAGCGTCAAGTTGCTCAAGCGGAAGCTACAATTTATTTTGACATTCATTTCCATCTTTATCCGGCGACCATACGATCTTTGTAGGCGAAGTAGTAGCTGCCCACTATGATGAGAATAAAAAACCGCTTGTCTTCTACGGAGGCAAGATGAAGGTGCTAGGATAACACAAAAGCCGCAATACCTGCGGCTTTTTTAGTTTTATTTAACTCAACTTAAACCAAAAATTTCGTGTCTGCCCTTTTTGATTTTTGGTTTATATCACGGCACTGGGGGGTAATAATAATATCGACTAGTCTCACAAGGAGTCAGAGTTATGCAAAAGAAGCTTTCTACTTTCGCCATCGCGGCAACATATGTGGGAACGGTAGTCGGGGCCGGTTTTGCCTCCGGTCAGGAGGTACTGCAATTTTTCGGCTTTTACGGCAAATGGGGTTTGATAGGAATTATCATTAGTACTGTGCTTTTTATCTTCTTCGGCATCTCCATCATGGAGTTGGGACATGAACTAAAAGCCAAGTCTCACTTGCCGGTCATCAGAGCGGCAGGTGGGAGGTGGACCGGCACAGCAATAGATGCAGTAATCACCTTTTTCCTCTTCGGCGCTCTCGTGACTATGGCTGCAGGGGCCGGTGCGATTTTTGTAGAACAGTTCAAGTTACCGGCCTTATGGGGAAGCCTTTTGATGGTCATCCTTACGCTGGTAACGGTACTGCTGGGTATATCCAGAGTCATTGAGTCCATAAGTTTTATAGCACCTATTTTACTAACCTCCGTCCTGGTGTTGAGCCTGGCGACTGTTTTTTCAAATCCCCAGGCATTCATAGTCAACTTAAACTGGTCAAACACCGCAAAGGCTGCCGTCCCTTACTGGCCTTTGGCCGCCATTCTTTATGCATCATACAACCTGGTATTGGCCGTCGCGGTGCTGGCACCTCTGGGAGCCTTGAGCGAACCCGGCAAATTGCGTCTAGGGGCTGTATGGGGCGGCCTCGGCCTGGGAATAGGTGTGTTGGCTATAGTTGCCGCCATACTGACTACGGCACCACAGGTCACCGGGCTGGAGGTACCCATGATAGCCATTGCCGGTAGGATTTCTCCTTTGGCCCGCACCGCGTACAGCGTAGTGCTCTTTGCCGAAGTATACACGACAGCAGTAGCCAGCCTTTACGGCTTTGCCTCCAGGCTAACTGATCCTGATAGCAATAATTATAAGTGGCTGGTTACTGGTGCCAGCGGGGTGGCCTTTGCTTCCGCCCAATTCGGCTTTTCCAATATAGTGGGGACTCTTTTCCCCGCCGTCGGGATTGCAGGGCTATTGCTACTGGGGAGTTTAACTTATGGCTACTTCAAAACCCTTCGTCTTGGCATTCTTGAACCCGTTCCGGCGGCAAAACCCGCGCTGGAACTACCTGACGATAATAAGCAAAAAAAGAGATCGCCCACTAAAGGTGTGAAGGAATAAGCTTCAAACTTCTCTTTTGGGTTACACTTCAGGGGGTTGCTAGACAATACTTGTATAAGTTGGCTACAAGCATAATTACTTCTGCTTTGTTAGGCCGTTTGTTGTTATCTGTAAAATATGGCTTTAACTCGTCAGTAAGGATACCTAGCTCAGATAAGATTTCTCTTGCTTCATGAACAGTTTCTACTTGTTTGCCAAGACCAAAAGCCACACTCTTTAAAATCTCTTCGTTGGCAGGCCTTGCGGAAACTTCAATGTACCTCCCAGGTGGACTTCCTGCTTTTTTCAAAGATTCATTAAGGATTGTTTGAAAGAACCATTTATCTATTTTTTCATTCAAACCGTAGTCGTTATTGTAACCACCCTTGACCAGCCCAAGTCTCCGCAGTGTTTTAACACCCTCGTAGGCCCAGTGATCAGTTAAAGGGTCTTTTATGTTAAACGGCTCCAAATATGCGCCTCGGGCGACAAGTTCCTCCTGCACCGATTTAATGGCCTCTTCAGATTTGGTCATCTCTCTGAAAGAGATATTATGCTTTATGGAGTATGCCGCAGCCACACCAGCCGCTTCCCCCTCACACATGCCCACAGGTATTACCCGGGCACTCCCTGCTGCTAAGGAAGTATAAGATGCACTACGACCTACAACCAGTAAGTTTTCAATTTTTAAAGGCACCAGTGATCTAAATGGTATACTGTACCTGTCCGGATTTCCCAAAACAAAGCCATAATCGTCCTTCGATGAAGGCTGTATATCGACCGGGTAACTGCCGATGGCAATCCTATCCCAGTGATCCCTGTTTTCGAGAACATCATCTATGGTCAACTGGTATTCTCCAATAATATGTCTGCTTTCCCTGACATAGAGCTGTTCTGCCGTCCCTACCAATTCCGCGTTTTCAAAACCCGCAAAGTTCTCTCTAATGTATGGCATAAGATATTCCAACTCTCTTCGGGCTCTGGCGATTGCTTTTTGCCTGCTTTCTGGGTCAAAAACGTCTACACCGAAGATGATGAGGGCGTTAATTAATACGTTGCCGTTGTCCTGGCGGGCAATATTAAATCCCCTTAAACGTATACCGGGATCTTTCGGCTCGTAACTGTATCCTTCTTTTTTATATCCCCACGCGGCTCTTTTACCTGCTCCGGAATACTTATCGCCATCAGTTCTAAGATAGTTGACTATTCGGGGCCAATTTACATTAGTTAATTCAAAAACCAGCGTTACTCCCATTGTTTTCTCTTTTTCTCCAATGTCTTCCCTTCCTATTGTGTAAGGCACGCCCGCCGGGGCAGCAAGGTCGGCATCTGCCGTAGCATCTATAAATCGTTTGCCGTAATATTCTTTGATCTCTCCACCCTCTCTGACCCTAACCCCTATTAAATTGTTACCATCTTTAATGGGCTCTACAAGAGACGTGTTGAGCTTTAAGGTGATGGTATCCTGCTCTTCCACCATATCAGTAAAAACTTTCTTCGCCTTTTCGACATCAAAAACAGTCCCGCCCACGGCATCATAAAACTCTTTAAATATTCCCCTGGTCAAAAGAGTACCATCTTTGCCGTAATTCATATCTAGAAAACTCAGCTTCCCCAGGGTTATCAGGCCGCCCAAAGCCCGGTCGTCCTCGATAAGAAGTACACTGAGCCCGCTTCGAGCTCCAGAAACGGCGGCAGCAACACCCTCCGGTTCTCCACCTACCACTATCAGATCGTAATAATTGATTTGGGTAAGATGGGGAGCCGTTTCAGCCTTATCACTAGAATTTTTGTTTTCCATGTGGGCGGGACCAGGGTTAATCTCATTTTGTACTGTACATCCGGTAGTAAAAAATAAAAAAAATAATAATGGAATTATTAGGGTAGCGTAAAATCTATTAGTCAAATCTTTCACCACCATTATTCTGCATTAGTCTTCACTAAATCCAATTCTATCACCATCGGTCTTTATCCACAAGGCCATCGCCACTTAAATTACCAGCACTAGGCTCCAGACCAACCCAATCGCGCCAAGCTGCCCGAAGCAGCAATGACGACGGTGCCTGCGGCAATGAAAAGATTATACGTTGCTCTGCTCCGCATCCAGGAATAAAGAGCCCCACCCACCAGAACCAAGCTGCCGGGAATGGTCAACAGTGGCGAGAAGATTCGCACTTCCTTGGCCATGGCCTGACC
>NZ_BDGJ01000001.1 GCF_002207765.1 Calderihabitans maritimus | reverse complement strand
GCTATTGAGGAAGGTTTACGTTTTGCTATCAGGGAAGGTGGCCGCACGGTAGGTGCGGGCGTGGTCACTTCTATCATTGAGTAGGAGAACTGGCTGAACACGGGAAGTGTGGCTGGCGGTTTCGTGGTTATAACCGCTAGCCCCATTATCTTAAATTAAATTTTTAAAATGTATCGAAGACAGTTTATGCCGCGATGAAGCGGAAGGTTGCTGATTACAAGAATAATCAGGGAATTTCCGCGGAGTAGGTCCGTTAATAATCGGGCGTAGAGGAGGAAGGAAAAATGGCTAAACAAAAAATAAGAATTCGCCTTAAAGCGTTTGACCATAGAGTACTGGACCAGTCAGCACAGAAAATTGTGGAGACCGCCAAGAGAACAGGGGCAAGGGTTTCAGGTCCTATTCCTTTACCTACGGAAAAAAGTATTTTTACTGTGCTTCGTTCGCCTCATGTGAACAAAGATTCTCGGGAGCAGTTCGAGATGAGAACTCATAAACGCCTCATTGACATCTTGGAGCCTACTCCCAAAACGGTAGATTCGCTAATGAGATTGGACTTACCTGCGGGTGTAGATATCGAAATCAAGCTGTAGGAGTTTAGCAGGAGGTGGCAGGAATGCCTAAAAAAGGAATACTGGGCAGAAAACTAGGTATGACTCAGATTTTTAATGAAGAAGGGCATGCCGTTCCGGTAACTGTTATTGAAGCTGGTCCGTGTGTGGTAATTCAAAAGAAGACTACCGCAGTAGATGGCTATGATGCGGTGCAACTGGGATTTATACCCAAGAAGGAAAAAGCAGTAAATAAGCCATTAAGAGGCCACTTTGCCAAAGCAGGGGTTAAGCCTTTTAAATATCTTAGGGAGTTCAGAGTGGACAATATAGATGAGTATGAAGTAGGACAAGAAATTAAAGTTGACATTTTTAATCCGGGCGAAAAAGTGGATGTTGTTGGAACTTCCAAGGGAAAAGGATTTGCCGGGGGTATTAAACGGCATGGCTTCCACCGGGGACCTATGAGCCATGGGTCCAAGTATCATCGTCGTCCAGGAGCTCTCGGGGCGAAAGGGCCCGCTCGAGTTTTTAAGGGGCGCAAGCTCCCGGGTAGGGCTGGCGGTGAGCGAGTAACAGTCCAAAATCTTGAAGTAGTGAAGACAGATCCGGAAAAAAACCTGTTGCTGGTTAAGGGTGCTGTACCGGGACCCAAAAAAGGGCTGGTTATGATTAAGAGCGCGGTTAAGGCAACGTAGATTTGGCTTGTTGTTATAGGGCTGGTGAAAGGAGGAGGCAAAAATGCCGAAAGTTGCACTATATAATATGGAAGGAACGCAGATTGGCGAAGTAGAACTCAGGGACGACATTTTCGGCGTAGAGGTAAATGAAGCGGTTTTATTTGATACTGTTCAAATGATTTTGGCTAATCGTAGGAGAGGAACCGCTTCCACCAAAACCCGAGCAGAAGTACGGGGTGGGGGAAGAAAGCCGTGGCGCCAAAAGGGAACAGGAAGGGCCAGAGCAGGATCAATTCGTTCGCCTCTGTGGAGAGGTGGAGGTATAGTATTTGGTCCTAAACCTCGGAATTACGGATATTCCCTTCCTAAGAAGGTTCGTCGTCTGGCTTTGAAATCGGCCTTGTCAGCTAAGGTTGAAGATGGAAATTTGATTGTCCTGGATGCCCTCCGTTTTGAACAACCTAAGACGAAAAAGATGGTTGAAGTTTTAGAAGCTCTTAAAATTGACCAAAAAGCTCTGGTAGTCACGGCAGATAATAATGATAACGTGGAAAAGTCCGCTCGAAATATTCCGGGAGTAACTCCCATTACTGTCGATAGGCTTAACGTTTATGATATTTTGGCACACGACAAAATGGTTATCACCCAAGAGGCTGTTGCTAAAGTGGAGGAGGTGCTGGGATAATGCGGAGCCCTCATGAAGTTCTGATTAAGCCGGTAATTACCGAAAAATCGATGGCTTTAAAAGAAGATAACAAATACACGTTTATAGTTGACAAGAATGCCAATAAGATAGAAATAAAAAAAGCGGTCGAAGAATTGTTCAACGTTAAGGTTCTTAAGGTTAATACTATGAATTTAAAAGGCAAGAAAAAACGGATGGGGCGTTTTGAGGGCAAAACTCCCGATCGGAAGAAAGCCATAGTTACTTTAAAACCGGGTGATAAAATCGATTTGTTTGAAGAGCTGTAAGCGGTAGTGCTGTGAGTGAGGAGGGAAATTATGGGTATTAAAAAATTCAAGCCTACTTCACCGGGTAGACGCCAGATGACAGTTTCTACCTTTGAGGAGATAACGGCCACAGAGCCGGAAAAATCCCTAGTAGCACCTCTAAAGAAGACTGGTGGAAGGAATGCTCAGGGTCGCATAACCGTGCGACATCGTGGCGGCGGTCATAAGAGATTATATCGTATAATCGATTTTAAACGCGATAAGGATGGGGTTCCAGGGAAAGTAGCAACCATCGAGTATGATCCCAACCGTTCCGCCCGCATAGCCCTGATTAATTATGTGGATGGGGAAAAAAGATATATTCTTGCACCTGATGGGCTCCAACCCGGCGATGTAATTGTTTCGGGACCAGAAGCAGATATTAAGACGGGAAATGCGTTGCCCTTGAGAAATATTCCTGTAGGAACTATCATTCATAATATTGAATTGAAGCCCGGCAAAGGCGCACAATTAGTTCGTTCTGCCGGTGCGGCTGCACAGTTAATAGCGAAAGAAGGTAATTATGGGCATGTGCGATTGCCTTCGGGAGAAGTGAGGTTAATTCACCTGGACTGTAAAGCTACTATCGGGCAAGTGGGTAATATAGATCATGAAAATATTACCATAGGGAAGGCCGGTAGGGCCCGGTGGTTAGGAATAAGGCCTTCAGTACGCGGTGTGGCTATGAACCCGGTGGACCATCCTCATGGTGGCGGTGAAGGTCGTTCGCCGGTAGGTCGTCATCCGGTAACGCCATGGGGTAAGCCGGCTCTAGGAGTTAAGACCCGTAAGAAAAACAAACCGTCGGATAAGCTAATTGTTAGACGTAGAAATCAATAGCAACCGGTAAATATCTTGGTACCAGGAAGGAGGCGGGGAAGGAAATGGGCAGATCTCTCAAGAAAGGACCTTACTGTGATCCCAAACTACTCAAGAAGATTCAAGAAATGAATGAAAAAGGTGAGAAGCGGGTCATAAAAACCTGGTCTCGCAGATCAACGATTCTGCCGGAAATGGTAGGCCATACTATCGCTATTCATGATGGACGTAAACATGTTCCGGTCTATATTACAGAAGATATGGTGGGGCACAAGTTGGGAGAATTTGCTCCTACTAGAGTTTTTAAAGGACATGGGGCTCATACCGAGCGCTCAACAGCTTTGAAATAGATGGACTGGTATAAAAGAAGGGGGTTAGGCGGCAATGGAAGCCAGAGCGGTAGCGAGATATATTCGTATTTCCCCGCGAAAGGTCCGGCAGGTTGTAGACTTAATTCGAGGAAAAGATGTGGGGGAAGCACTGGCTATTTTACGGTACACTCCTAAAAGGGCAGCAAAGCCGGTAGAAAAAGTTTTGCGTTCTGCTATTGCCAACGCTGAACACAATTATGATATGAATCCCGACAATCTGTATGTCTTCAGAATTTATGTAGACCAGGGTCCGACCCTCAAGAGATACAAGCCAAGGGCCTACGGAAGAGCGGATCTTATTCGGAAGCGGACTAGCCATATTACCGTAGTGGTAAAGGAAAGAGAGGAGGATTAATTAGTGGGGCAAAAGGTTCATCCCAAAGGCTTGCGGATCGGTATTATTAAGAGCTGGGATGCTAAATGGTATGCCGGTAAGAAGGACTATGAAAAGTTACTGCATGAAGATCTAAAAATTCGGCGTTATATTAAAGAAAAATTATACAATGCGGGAATTTCGACTGTGGAAATTGAGCGAGCAGCCAATCGGGTTAAGATTACCATTCATACGGCGAAACCAGGTATCGTTATCGGGCGGGGAGGGGCTGAAGTAGAAGCCCTGCGCCAGGAATTAGAAAAGATGACTGGCCGCCAAATTAACATCAATATCGTCGAGATTAAAAAGCCTGAATTGGATGCTCAGTTAGTAGCGGAAAATATTGCTGCTCAGCTCGAGAAGAGGATTTCGTTCCGGCGGGCCATGAAACAAGCAGTATCCAGAGCTATGCGAATGGGGGCGGAAGGTATTAAAGTTGCCTGTTCGGGACGGCTAGGTGGAGCTGAAATGGCCCGTACCGAATGGTATAGTGAAGGCAAGGTCCCGCTTCATACTTTGAGGGCGGATATTGATTACGGTTTTGCGGAAGCCAGCACTACCTACGGCAAAATCGGCGTTAAAGTGTGGATTTATAAGGGTGAAGTTTTACCTGAAGCGCCGGCTGACGTGGAGGAAGGGGGTAAATAAGTATGTTGATGCCGAAACGCGTTAAATGGCGCCGACAGCACCGTCCTAAGCTTACCGGAAGAAGTACTAAAGGCAACGAAGTTCAATTTGGAGAATTTGGATTACAAGCCTTGGAGCCGGCATGGATTTCCAGCCGTCAAATAGAGGCTGCCCGTATAGCCATGACACGTTTCATTAAAAGGGGAGGCAAAGTGTGGATTAAGATTTTCCCGGATAGACCTATTACTGCTAAACCGGCTGAAACCCGAATGGGAAGTGGAAAAGGTTCCCCGGAATATTGGGTGGCAGTAGTCAAGCCGGGTCGGGTACTGTTTGAACTGGCTGGAGTAAGTGAAGAAGTGGCCAGGGAAGCATTCCGATTGGCGTCTCACAAGTTGCCCATTAAAACTAAGTTTGTCAAGCGGCAGGATGTAGGTGGTGAAGCAGATGAAAGCTAAAGAATTGAGAGACTTAACAACGGATGAGCTTCTGCATAAAGTTAAGGATTTAAAAGATGAACTTTTTCGTCTTAGGTTCCAATTAGCTACCGGACAATTGGATAACCCCATGCGACTTCGTCAAGTGCGGCGGGATATTGCCCGGGTGAAAACTGTCTTGCGGGAAAGGGAGCTGCAACGAGAAAAGGCCCAGTAGGTTTTGGGAAAGGAGGCTAGTAGGGTGTCCGAGAGAAAGTTGCGTAAGACCAGAATAGGGAAAGTGGTCAGTGATAAGATGGACAAAACGGTTGTAGTTTTGGTGGAAAATTTAGTTTCTCATCCTCTTTATGGACGTCAGGTGAGGAAGAGCAAGCGCTTTAAAGCTCATAATGAAAAAAACCAGTGCCGTGTAGGCGATGTGGTTAAAATTATGGAAACGAGACCTTTGAGCAAAGAAAAAAGGTGGAGGGTTGTGGAGATTCTGGAAAGAGCAGAGTAGCAAGGGTAAAAAGGGGGTAGTGCAATGATCCAAGCTGAAAGTATTCTAAAAGTTGGCGATAATACTGGTGCCAAGAAACTTCTTTGTATTCGGGTACTAGGCGGGTCCAAGAGACGCTATGCCAGCGTAGGGGATGTAATAATAGCCTCAGTTAAAGAAGCTACACCAGGCGGCGTGGTAAAAAAAGGTGACGTGGTCAAGGCCGTTGTGGTTAGAACCAAAAAAGAAATAAGGCGGGCTGATGGTTCTTATATAAGATTTAATGAGAATGCCGCGGTGATTATAAATGATCAGGGCGATCCGCGCGGAACCAGGATTTTCGGCCCTGTAGCCCGAGAATTGCGCGAAAAGAATTTCATGAAAATAATTTCGCTAGCACCCGAAGTGTTGTAGGGTTAGCTCCAGTGTTTAAGGAAAGAGAATGGAGGTGACCATGGTTGGCCAATACTAAGGTACATGTTCGCAAAGGAGATACGGTTGTAGTAATTAGCGGAAATGATGCAGGGAAGAGAGGAAAAGTGTTGGAAGTAATCCCGAAAAAGAGTAGGGTTATCGTAG
This sequence comes from Calderihabitans maritimus, assembly GCF_002207765.1. Taxonomy (NCBI): domain Bacteria; kingdom Bacillati; phylum Bacillota; class Clostridia; order Neomoorellales; family Calderihabitantaceae; genus Calderihabitans; species Calderihabitans maritimus. The sequence goes on along the minus strand of NZ_BDGJ01000001.1, from coordinate 40,388 downwards.
AAGGAGTTAATATTGTAAAGCGTCATACCAGGCCTACTCCGCAATTACCGCAAGGGGGAATCATTGAAAAAGAGGCACCCATTCACAGTTCTAACGTTATGATTTATTGCTCTAAATGCGGTAGACCTACACGTATAGGGAAGAAATTTTTAGAGGACGGGCGCAAGGTCAGAATTTGTAGGAAATGTGGAGAGGTTCTAGACAAGTAGTAGCTTTTGAGAAAAAGGGGGGCTAAATCGTGGCTAGGCTGAAAGAAAAATATTTGAAAGAAGTTCGGCCGGCGATGAAAGAGAAATTTGGCTATAAAAATATTATGGAAATCCCCCGGTTGGAAAAAATAGTTATCAATATGGGGGTTGGAGAAGCAGTCCAGAATCCTAAAGCTATTGATGCAGCAGTAGAGGATTTAGCTGCTATTTCTGGTCAAAAGCCAATAGTTACGCGAGCCAAAAAGTCTATTGCCGCCTTTAAGCTGCGGGCAGGCATGCCGATAGGATGTAAAGTTACCCTACGGGGCGATAAAATGTATGAGTTTATGGATCGCCTAGTAAATGTAGCCTTACCTCGGGTACGCGATTTCAGAGGCGTATCTCCGAAAGCATTTGACGGTCGTGGTAATTATACCTTGGGGTTGCGGGAACAACTTATCTTCCCCGAGATTGATTATGATAAAATTGATAAAGTTCGTGGTATGGATATTGTGTTTGTTACCACGGCTAAAACAGACGAGGAGGCCAGGGAATTACTACGCTTACTGGGAATGCCGTTCCGGGAAGCAAGTTAAATTGGCGTTCGTTTAAGAAGTTTACGTTAAGGAGGGATGTCAATGGCGAAAAAGTCCATGATTGCCAAACAGAAGCGCAAGCCCAAGTTTAGGGTTAGGGCTTATAATCGTTGTAAAATTTGCGGACGTCCGCGTGCCTATATGAGAAAGTTTGGCATGTGCCGGATTTGTTTCCGGACTTTGGCTCATCGAGGAGAAATTCCTGGGATTACCAAAGCGAGCTGGTAGTTAGGAAGGGGGGCAAAAACATGGTTATGACAGACCCGATTGCCGATTTTTTAACCCGTATTCGCAATGCCAATACGGTTTACCAGGAAACGGTAGAGATTCCGTCTTCCAAAATGAAAAAGGCCTTGGCTGAAATTCTGAAGAATGAAGGGTTTATTAAAGATTACGAATACATTGAGGACGGTAAGCAGGGCATCTTGCGCCTGTACTTAAAGTATGGTCCTAACAAGGAGAAGGTTATCACTGGCTTGAAGAGGATAAGCAAACCGGGTCTGCGGGTATACGTCAAAAAAGATGAAATTCCGCGCGTCCTGGGAGGACTGGGGATAGCAATTCTCTCTACTTCCAAAGGTATTATGACTGATAAACAGGCCCGAAAAGAAGGCGTAGGAGGAGAAGTGATCTGTTACGTCTGGTAAAGGAGCAACAAGTACGGCCAGGAAAGTGGGACGAGTAAGGAGGTGCACTCATGTCTCGAGTTGGTAGAATGCCTATCTCTATTCCGCAAGGGGTTGAAGTAAAAATTGAAGACGATAAAATATCGGTTAAAGGGCCTAAAGGAAATTTAACTAAGGAATTGCACAAGGATGTACAGGTGGAAATAGAGAATAACCAAATAATGGTTAAAAGGGCTTCTGACAAGAAAGAACACAGAGCTCTACATGGTCTAACGAGGGCACTTATTGCTAATATGATCGAAGGCGTGACTAAAGGATTTGAAAAGAAACTGGAATTGGTAGGAGTAGGTTTCAGGGCAAACAAGCAGGGTGACAAGCTGGTATTGAGCGTAGGATATTCTCACCCGGTTGAGATAGTGCCGGATGAGGGTATAGAGATTGAGGTGCCTGCTCCCAACAAAATTGTGGTTAGAGGGCTTGATAAGGAAAAGGTAGGAGTATTTGCTGCCAATATCCGAAAAATCAGAGAACCGGAACCTTACAAAGGCAAAGGTATTAAATATGAAGGGGAACAAATTAAACGCAAAGTAGGCAAGGCAGGAGCTAAAGCTTAATTCTTGATTGAAACGGGAAGAAGGGAGTGAGCTGTCTTGTTCAAGAAGCCGGATAGAAAAAAATTGAGAGCCAAAAGACGTTTGCGGGTAAGAAAAAAGATTTTTGGAACTCCGGAACGTCCTCGCTTAACTGTCTACCGAAGTTTAAATCATATTTATGCCCAAATTATTAATGATGTTGAAGGCAAAACTTTAGTGGCTTCATCCACGTTAGATCCTGTGGTTAGGAAACAAATTACTAACGGTGGCAATAAGGAAGCAGCGCGAATAGTTGGCAAAACGATAGCTGAAAAGGCTTTGGCCAAAGGGATTAAAAAGGTGGTTTTCGACCGAGGTGGTTACATTTATCACGGAAGAGTAGCTGCATTGGCTGAAGGAGCCCGGGAAGGCGGGTTGGAATTCTAAATCCATGGCAAAAGGAGGGGGAGAAATGCCTAAAATGCAGGAAAAAGATGTAGAATTCAGCGAAAAGGTAGTTAACATCAATCGGGTGGCCAAAGTAGTTAAAGGCGGTAGACGCTTCAGTTTCAGCGCCCTGGTTGTAGTAGGGGATGGTAACGGCCGAGTAGGGGCGGGTTTAGGCAAGGCCAGCGAAGTACCGGAAGCCATTCGTAAAGGAATCCAAGATGCCAAGAAAAACCTGATAGAAGTTCCTTTGGTAGGTACGACCATTCCCCACGAGATTATTGGTCGCTTTGGCGCTGGCAGGGTACTGTTAAAACCGGCGGCACCCGGTACAGGAGTTATTGCCGGCGGACCGGTACGGGCTGTACTGGAATTGGCAGGAGTAAAAGATATTCTGACTAAGTCTTTGGGATCGAACAATGCCAATAATATGGTTTATGCTACCCTGGAAGGACTAAAAAACCTGAAGCGGGCAGAAGAAGTAGCCAAGTTACGCGGCAAGTCGGTGAAAGAATTGTTAGGCTAGGGGTGATGATCTTGGCGCGAAAGTTAAAAGTCACACTGGTTAGAAGCCTTATAGGCAGGCCGGAAAAACAACGAAGAACGGCTCAGGCTTTAGGACTAAGAAAACTACACAGTCACGCTATTAAGGACGATACACCCAGTATCCGAGGAATGATTCGTAAGCTGGAGCATTTAGTTTCGGTAGAAGAGATTGATGTGCAGGAGGGGTAAGTGGTGAAATTACATGAACTGAAGCCTGTTCCGGGGTCTCGTAGAAAGCGTACCCGTAAAGGGAGAGGTATTGGTTCAGGTTTAGGGAAAACTGCCGGCAGAGGGCATAAAGGGCAGAAGGCCCGCTCCGGAGGAGGAATCCGTAGAGGTTTTGAAGGAGGGCAGATGCCTCTTTACCGTCGGATCCCTAAACGAGGGTTTACTAATATATTTAAGAAAGAAATTGTCGCTATCAACGTACAAGAATTGAACCGGTTTGAAGAAGGAACTGTTGTTACCCCGGAACTGTTGGTGGAGACAGGAGTTATCAAATCGATAAAAGATGGAGTTAAGATTTTAGGAAACGGAGAACTTCAGAAGGCATTAACCGTCAAAGCTCATGCTTTTAGTAAATCTGCTGCCGAGAAAATAGAGGCTGCCGGCGGTAAAGTAGAGGTGGTATGAGTGCTATCCAGTCTCCAAAGTGCCTTAAAGATTGGTGATTTGCGGCAGCGCATAGTTTTTACTCTGCTGATGTTTCTGGTCTTTCGTATTGGGGCTCATGTGCCTGTACCAGGAATTGATATACAGGCTCTTAAGGAGTTAATTGAAAGAGGCACTCTGTTAGGGTTCTTTGATGTGATTTCCGGGGGAGCTTTTAAGAATTTTACCGTTTTTGCCATGGGGATCATGCCCTATATTAACGCCTCGATTATTATGCAGCTTTTGACCGTAGTTATACCTGCCCTGGAAAGACTGGCTAAGGAGGGAGAAGAAGGACGTAAGCGAATAGTCCAATACACCCGTTACGGAACGGTAATTCTCGGCTTCATTCAAGCGGTAGGAATGTCTTTTTTCCTTGGGAATCAAGGCATTTTGGTGAACCCCTCTTTGGGTTCTTACCTGCTCATTGCCATTAGCCTGACAGCAGGTACAGCCTTTTTAATGTGGCTGGGAGAACTGATAACGGAAAAAGGTATTGGAAACGGGATTTCTCTTATTATTTTTGCCGGGATAGTATCCCGCTTGCCTGCCGGAATATACAATATTGTTAACAACCTGAGAACCGGCCAAGTCGGTATCTTAAGTGTTCTTTTTTTCCTGCTGATGGCTATTGTGGTTATTGCTGGCGTGGTGGCTATACAGGAGGGGCACCGGCGTATACCGGTTCAGTATGCTAAGAGAGTGGTAGGACGAAGAGTATACGGAGGACAGAGCACTCATATCCCCTTAAAAGTCAATCAAGCTGGGGTCATTCCAGTTATCTTTGCTATGTCAATACTACTGTTTCCCCAAACTGTTGCTTCGTGGTTCCCAAACAGTTCTTTCTGGCAGGGCGTTTCCCGGTTCCTGGATTTTAAATCCATACCTTATATGATTATTTACTCGTTGCTGATAATTTTCTTTACTTACTTCTACACCGCAGTAACCTTCAACCCACAGGATGTAGCGGATAACATGAAAAAGTATGGAGGTTTTATTCCTGGATTACGCCCGGGAAAACCTACTGCCGAGTATATAGATCGTATTCTCAATCGTATCACCATGGCAGGCGCGTTATTCTTAGCCTTTATTGCCATCTTACCCAATATAGTTAGTGCTACGACAGGTTTAAATATTTACTTTGGTGGAACGTCTCTCCTTATTGTGGTAGGGGTAGCCCTAGAAACTATGAAACAGATAGAGTCTCATTTGCTCGTCCGCCATTATCAGGGCTTCATACGGTAATCAAGTTGCTGCACGCTTTTTCTGTCCATACTTGAGCACTTGCGGGCTGGGTGATAAGGAGGGAAAAATCCTCGATGAGATTGTTGTTGATGGGGCCTCCAGGAGCTGGCAAGGGCACGCAGGCGGAAGGGTTGATTGAGAAACTGAAAGTGCCTCACATTTCTACCGGAGATATGTTTCGCAAAGCAATTAAGGAAGGAACTGAGCTAGGGAGAAAAGCGAAGGAATATATGGACGCAGGGCAATTAGTACCAGATGAGGTAACGGTAGGAATTGTTAAGGAAAGGCTGCAGGAGCCTGACTGCCAGCAAGGATTTTTACTGGATGGGTTTCCCCGGACAGTGGCTCAAGCGGAGGCACTGGATAAGATTTTGAGTGAGTTAGATATGAACTTGGATGCGGTAATTAATATAGAAGTGCCTCGGGAAAAACTGATCGAACGTTTAACTGGACGGCGAGTTTGTCGCAATTGTGGGGCCACCTACCATGTAATATTCAATCCACCTTCCGAACCGGGAAAATGTGACAACTGCGGAGGAGAATTATATCAGCGGAGTGACGATACGGAGGAGACGGTGGCTAACCGGCTGGATGTATATAAAAAGCAGACGGAGCCCTTAATAGCTTTCTATGAAGGCAAAGGCCTGCTTAAAAGAATAAACGGAGATCAGTCTATCGAAAAAGTTCTGGTGGATATCGGGGAAGCTTTAGGGAGAGACTGGGCATGATCATTCTTAAATCTGACCGTGAACTGGAATATATAAGAGATGCATGTAAAGTTGTAGCCAAAACCCTTCTCGAGTTGAAGCAAGCCGTTGAGCCAGGAGTAACTACTAAGGAACTAGATACCTTGGCGGAAAACTTTATTCTCAGTCAAGGTGCAAGGCCTGCTTTTAAAGGGTATCAGGGTTTTCCTGCCAGTATATGCACTTCTGTAAACGAAGAGGTGGTTCACGGTATTCCAGGTTTAAGAAGATTACAAGATGGGGATATTATTAGTATTGATGTTGGCGCGGTAATAAATGGGTATTATGGGGACGCTGCTGTAACTCTTCCGGTAGGGGAAATCGATGCGGAAATAGAAAGGCTATTGTCGGTTACAGAAGAGGCACTAATGGCCGGTATTAAGCGGGCGGTTAAGGATAATCGGTTGGGGGATGTTTCTCACGCTATTCAAAAGGTCGTAGAAAGCAACGGATTTTCGGTGGTGAGAGATTATGTTGGGCATGGTATCGGGAGGAACATGCATGAAGAACCCCAGGTACCAAACTTTGGACTGCCTGGAAGAGGCCCGCGTTTAAAGGCGGGAATGACTCTGGCCATTGAGCCAATGGTCAACATGGGAACTCACGAGGTTATGACCAAGGAAGATAACTGGACTGTGGTTACGAAAGATCTCCAACCTTCCGCCCATTTCGAGCATACCATAGCGGTGACTGAGGAAGGTCCAGAAATCTTAACTTCTCTGTAAAAAGACCTGGAGGTGTTTTATGGGTCTAGGGGAATTGAAGGTAGGACAACTGGTATATTCGAAAATGGGTCGGGATCGTAACCGCCTGTTTTTAATCTGGAAGATTGAACAAAACTCTTCATTTGTTTATTTAGTTGACGGGGATTTGCGAAAAATTGAACGACCCAAAAAAAAGAACATCAAACATATTCAACCAACCAATAAAATTGCTTCTGATATAGTAGATAAGCTAAACCAAAATCAGACTGTAAACAACGCTGAAATACGGCAGGCTATTAAGCGGCTGATACAAACGGATCAGGAAGATAGTGTCTCAGACCGGCAGGGAGGTAAAGATAGTTAATGGCTAAACAAGATGTCATTGAAGTTGAGGGTACCGTAATAGAGTCTCTTCCTAATGCAATGTTTCGGGTGGAGCTTGATAATGGGCACAAGGTTTTAGCCCATGTTTCAGGTAAAATACGCATGAATTTTATCAGGATTTTACCGGGTGATCGGGTGACGGTAGAACTGTCTCCTTATGATTTAAACAGGGGCAGAATTGTGTATAGGTATAAATAAGAACTACCAGCCCTAAAGTGTGAAGTATGACAGAAAAAGCGGAGCGCCTTTTTCTACGTTTTATTTTGGTGAAGGTATTGCTAAAAAGGAGGTTATGTCGTGAAAGTTAAACCATCAGTTAAACCAATATGTGAGAAATGCAAGGTTATCAAACGTAAAGGGAAAGTGAGAGTTATTTGTGATAACCCAAAGCATAAACAGAAGCAGGGATAGATACCAAAGGTAAGATTTGGAGGTGTAAGCATGGCCAGGATTGCTGGAGTTGATTTGCCGCGAGATAAACGGGTAGAGATTGCTTTGACTTATATTTACGGTATTGGACGTTCTACTTCTAAAGAAATCTTAAAGAAGACCGGTATTAATCCCGATACACGGGTAAGGGACCTTACCGAAGATGAAATAACGAAGTTACGGGAAGTAATTGATAACGAGTACACTGTAGAAGGAGATCTGCGCAGAGAAGTTGCTATGAATATTAAACGTTTGATCGATATTGGTTGTTATCGCGGGTTGCGACACCGTCGGGGGCTACCGGTAAGAGGGCAACGTACCAGAACTAATGCTCGCACCCGCAAGGGTCCCAGAAAAACTGTCGGCGTTCGTCGTTCAAAATAATTTAGGAAGGGAGGAACAAATGAGTGGCTAGGAGAAGTACCCGGAAGAAAGTCAAGAAGAATATTGAGAGCGGTATAGCCCATATTAAATCGACTTTTAACAATACTATTGTCACTATAACCGATAAGGCGGGTAACGCTATCGCTTGGGCCAGCGCAGGAACGGTAGGATTTAAAGGCACCAGAAAAGGGACCCCTTTTGCGGCTCAGATGGCAGCGGAATCCGCAGCTAAGCAAGCTATGGAACACGGAGTGAAGGAAGTTGAATGTTATGTAAAAGGACCGGGAGCCGGTCGTGAAGCGGCAATTCGTTCCTTGCAAGCAGCAGGACTGGAAGTAAGTGTAATTAAAGATGTCACACCTATTCCTCATAACGGATGTCGTCCGCCAAAAAGGAGAAGAGTGTAGGAGGTGCTGAAACTTGGCAAGATATAGAGGAGCTGTTTGCCGGCTATGTCGTCGTGAGGGAGAAAAACTATTTTTAAAAGGGGACAGATGCTATTCAGACAAATGTGCTATTGAGAGACGACCTTATCCACCTGGTCAGCACGGCCAAGGGAGAAAGAAACTGTCGGAATTTGGGTTGCAATTGAGAGAGAAACAGAAGGCCAAACGTATTTATGGAATAATGGAGAGACAATTTCGCAATTATTTCGAAAAAGCTGAGCGGCAGCCGGGGATAACGGGAGAAAACTTGCTCCGCCTATTGGAAAGAAGATTAGACAATGTAGTATACCGGCTTGGGCTGGCCAGTTCCCGGGCGGAAGCGAGGCAACTGGTTCGTCACGGCCATTTTACCGTTAATGATAAGAAGGTTAACATTCCTTCGTATTTAGTTAAGCCTGGGGACGAAATTGCGGTAAGGGAGAAGAGTAAGGAATCTCCCAAATTTAAAGAAATTGCCGAAGCAGCGGCGCACAAAACTCCTCCTGCCTGGTTGGAACTGAACGTAGAAACCTTAAAAGGTCGAGTACTGGCCCTTCCCTCCAGAGAAGAAATCGACGTACCTGTTCAGGAGCACCTAATTGTAGAGCTGTACTCCAAGTAGGGTATTCTTCGGCCGTTGAGTAGAAGCTGGTCTGGAAGGGCATCCAGGTTTTGAGAAGGAGGATTGTAATGTTAGAAATTGAAAAACCCAAAATTGAATGCGTGGAGAAAAAAGAAGATAACACTTACGGAAAATTTGTGGTAGAACCTCTCGAGCGGGGCTACGGAATAACCCTTGGCAATTCTTTAAGGAGGATCCTCTTGTCCTCTATACCAGGTGCAGCGGTTACCTCAGTTAACATACGGGGAGTACTTCATGAGTTTTCTAGCATTCCTGGAGTGGTAGAGGATACTACTGATATAATTCTTAACCTTAAGAACCTCTCGGTCAAATTACTAACTGATGAGCCTAAGGTAGTTCGCATTGAGGCCGAAGGACCGGGAGAAGTTAAAGCAGGCGATATAATTGCGGACAGTGAGGTTCAAATTCTAAATCCCGACCTGCATATCGCTACGCTGGAAGAAGGCGGCAGTCTTTACATGGAAATGACCCTTGAAAAAGGAAGAGGCTATGTTTCAGCGGAGAAAAATAAGAAAAATAATCATGTTATCGGGGTTATCCCCGTAGATTCTATTTTTTCACCTATTCTGAAGGTTAATTACACGGTAGAGAATACGCGGGTTGGGCAAGTGACTGACTACGACAAGCTGACTTTGGAAGTGTGGACAGACGGGAGCATTGCGCCTGATGAGGCAGTCAGCTCTGCGGCCAGGATCCTCAGTGAGCATTTGAAGCTCTTCACGGGTCTGACGGAACAGATCAGTGATGAGGTAACTATGGTGGAAAAAGAGGAAGAAAGCAAGGATAAGATTTTAGAAATGACCATAGAAGAGTTAGATTTATCGGTGCGATCTTACAATTGTCTAAAACGAGCGGGGATAAATACCGTGGAGGAATTGATCCAGCGCACGGAAGAAGATATGATGAAGGTACGCAATTTGGGGAAAAAATCGTTGGAAGAAGTCACCTCTAAGCTGGCGGAACTAGGGCTTTCTCTTAGGAAGGCAGACGAATGAAAAGGAGGTTGAGGTCATGGGCTATCGCAAGTTACGGCGGAACAGCAGTCACCGAAAGGCCATGCTCCGCAATATTGTTACTTCCCTGCTGAGAGAAGAACGGATTCGTACTACTGAGCCGAAAGCCAAAGAACTTCGTCGTATGGCGGAAAAAATGATCACTTTGGGCAAAAGAGGAGATTTACATGCCCGACGCCAGGCTTTAGCCTATCTACTGGATGAGGATGTGGTAAAAAAACTGTTTGATGAGATTGCTCCCCGTTACGCAGATCGTCAGGGTGGCTATACTCGTATGGTTAGGCTCGGTTACCGTCGTGGGGATGCGGCACCGTTGGTAATGGTAGAGTTGGTAGAATAACCTGGACGTCAAAATAAGGGGGGCGGGATCACCGCCCCTCCCCTGTTCTTTCCCGGCTCAAGGTGGTATAGCTTATGATTAGCATAGAAAATCTCAGTTACATGTACAAAAGGGGAACGCCGGAAGAAAATTTGGCCTTGAACAACATTAATCTGGAAATTAAACAGGGAGAATTTATTGTAATTATTGGACCTAACGGTTCCGGCAAATCCACCCTGGCCAAACAGTTGAATGCATTACTGCTACCTTCCAAAGGTCGAGTACTGGTGAACGGTATGGATACGGCTGATGCCAGCCACTTGTGGGAAATACGGCGCCAGGTTGGAATGGTCTTTCAAAATCCGGACAATCAACTGGTTGCTACCCTAGTGGAGGAGGATGTGGCCTTTGGTCCGGAAAACCTCGGGATTGATCCCGAAGAAATTAAGCTAAGGGTTGATGAAGCTCTAGCCGCCGTCGGTATGTTGGAATATAGAAAGCATCCACCTCATTTGCTTTCAGGAGGACAGAAACAACGGGTGGCCATTGCAGGAGTTTTGGCTATGAAACCTGCCTGCTTGGTTTTGGACGAACCAACGGCTATGCTCGATCCTGCAGGCCGAAAAGAAGTGATGGCTGCCATTAAGCGGCTAAATAAAGAGGAAGGTTTGACGGTGGTGCATATTACTCACTTCATGGATGAGGCGGCGGCCGCGGATCGGGTTGCCGTGATGGAACGGGGGAAAATAGTGATGGAAGGTCCACCCCGAGAAATATTTTCTCGAGTACGTCAATTGAAAGACCTGGGGTTAGATGTACCCCAAATGACGGAACTGGCGGCTCTTCTCCGAAACAGGGGGGTACCTGTATCGCCTGAGATTCTTACTGTAGACGAAATGGTGAAGGCAATATGTCAATTAACTTAAGAGATGTTACTTATATATACAAGGTGGGTACGCCATTTGCGCGAGTAGGTATAGAACAAATAAATTTAGAGATAAAAAAAGGAGAATTTATTGGCCTAATAGGACCTACTGGTTCTGGTAAATCTACGCTCATACAGCATTTAAACGGCCTGCTTAAACCTACTTCCGGCAGAATTTATATCGACGGCCAGGACATTACCGCTAACAGGGTAGATCTTAAAAAGATTCGGCAGAAAGTGGGAGTGGTCTTTCAGTATCCAGAGCACCAACTGTTTGAGGAGACTGTTTTCGCTGATGTAGCTTTTGGACCCCGTAATATGGGATTGGATGAAAGAGAAATAGAAAGACGGGTCCGAAAAGCGCTGAAAATGGTTGGTTTAGACGATGAAAAGCTTTATAACCGCTCCCCTTTTAACCTTAGCGGGGGGCAGAAACGCCGGGTGGCCATTGCCGGGGTCTTGGCCATGGAGCCCCAGTTTCTTATATTGGATGAACCTACTGCAGGCCTGGACCCCAGAGGAAGGGATGAAATTCTGGAACAAATACGAAAACTACATCAGGAGCTTGCCATAACAGTTGTCCTGGTTAGTCACAGTATGGAAGACATTGCGCGACTGACCCAGCGCATTATAGTCATGTACCGTGGAAGAATTGTGATGCAGGGAACGCCACGTCAGATTTTTAGGCAGAGCGAGCAGTTACGGGATTACGGACTGGACGTACCGTTGGTAACCGAACTGATGCTCAAGCTGAAAACGAAGGGGTACCAGGTAAAAGAAGACATATTTACGGTAGAAGAAGCTGAAAAGGAATTGGTCCGCCTTCTGAGGTGTAAGCACCATGCTTAAGGATATCACTATAGGTCAATATATCCCAGGTGATTCGGTCGTACATCGATTGGACCCCCGTACCAAAATTACGGCCGTTGTTATTTTTATGACAGGCCTTTTTCTGGTTAATACTGTGGTTGGATATGCATCTGTAGGTATTTTTTGTGCCTTTGTGGTTTTAGTTTCTAAATTGTCCCCTCGTTACGTTATGCGAGGCTTACGCCCATTATTATTGATTATTGTCATCACTCTAGGAATACACTTGTTTTTTACCCCTGGGCAGCCAATTTTTCACTGGGGTCCTTTAACCATTACTTTAGAGGGAGCCAAACGAGGAGTTTTTATGTCTCTGCGGTTGGTTTTCCTGGTGTTAATCGCTTCCCTGCTCACTCTTACTACCAGCCCCATGAGCCTGACCGATGGTTTGGAAAGAATGCTTCGCCCTGGGCAAAAAATAGGGATCCCCGCTCACGAAATTGCCATGATGATGACTATTGCCTTGCGTTTCATTCCTACTTTACTGGAGGAAACCGAAAAGATTATGAAGGCTCAAATGGCCCGGGGAGCGGACTTTGAAAGCGGGAACTTTTTGCAGCGGGCTAAAAGTTTGCTGCCCCTGTTGGTGCCTCTGTTTATCAGTGCTTTTCGCCGGGCAGACGAGCTGGCAGTGGCTATGGAGGCACGATGCTATCGCGGTGGTGAACATCGAACCCGGATGAAGGAGCTAAAGTTAGGTAGGCAGGACTATATCGCCTTGGCGGTAATGATAGGGTTTGCAATTTACGCCTGGGTTAGCCGGAGCTTAACCATTATGGGCTGGTGATGGTTAGATGAAGTGCCTCAAGATGATTCTTCAATACGATGGCACTAATTATAACGGATGGCAGATCCAAACCGGGCAGGCCAAAAGCAGGACGATTCAAGGGACTATACAAGAGGCTTTGTACAAGCTTACGGGAGAAAAGATTAAAGTAACAGCTGCCGGTCGCACTGATGCCGGAGTTCATGCTAGGGGGCAGGTAATCAATTTTAAAACTGAAAGTACCATACCGGTATCCAGGTTTCCCAAGGCACTAAACAGTTGTCTACCTCCTGATATAGTAGCGGTGGCTGCCGAACAGGTAGATGAACAGTTTCATGCCCGCTATTCGGCAAAAAGAAAGTTGTATCGTTATACTATAGATGTTTCTCCTTATCCAGATGTTTTTCGGCGGAGATATGCTTATCATGTGCCTTATTCCCTGAAGCTTTCTCGCATGGAAGAGGCAGCCAGTTATATCGAAGGAAACCATGATTTTCGTTCCTTTTGTGCCGCTGGAAGTTCGGCGAAAAATTTTGTCCGCACCGTAGAGATGTGTCGGGTTTCCAAAAGAGATAACATTATTGAGATTGACGTAATGGCTAACGGGTTTCTCTACCATATGGCCCGCATCATCGTTGGGACGTTATTAGAAGTGGGAAAAGGGAAAATTAAACCGGAAGATGTCAAGAGAATCATTGCGGCCAAAAACCGGGATGCAGCGGGGCCAACAGCCCCTTCCCACGGTTTATGTTTAGAAAAAGTTGAATATTAAGCCCTCTAAGCCTTGAATTACTTGACATTGGTGAGGGCTTAGTTTACAATTTATTGTGTGTTTTTATGCCCTTTGCAGTATCAATCTTTGAGCCCCGGGTTGATACGGCAAACGGAGACGGTTTATAGTAACAGGAGGTGGAACGGCGGTGTCTACTTATATGGCAAAACCTAATGAAGTAGAAAAAAAGTGGTATATAATAGACGCGGAAGGTAAAACTCTCGGACGGTTGGCCTCCGAAGTAGCTAAATTACTGCGAGGCAAGCATAAGCCAACCTTTACGCCTCATGTGGACGTAGGAGATCATGTGATAGTTATCAATGCCGAAAAGATTAAGTTGACCGGGAAGAAGTTGCAGCAGAAACTTTATATTCGGCATAGCCGTTATCCCGGTGGGTTAAAAGTAATGAACTACGAAACTCTACTCAAGAAAAAGCCAGAAAAGGCGATAGAAAAAGCGGTATGGGGGATGATACCCCATAACCGATTGGGTCGGAAGCTTATGAAAAAACTGCGGGTGTACCGCGGACCGGAACATCCGCATCAAGCGCAAAAGCCTCAGGTATGGGAATTTAAGGAATAATTGCCGAAAGGGGGAGAGTTGGTGGCACAGGTTTGTTATTACGGTACAGGTCGGCGGAAAGATGCAATAGCCCGGGTTTATCTGGTGCCCGGTGAAGGCAAGATAACGGTTAATGAACGTCCTGCCGAAGAATACTTTGCCAGAAAGACTCTAGAAATGATTGTACGAGAACCGCTTGAGGTTACGGATACTTTGGGAAGATTTAATGTGATCGCCAAAGTAAAAGGCGGCGGAGTTGCTGGGCAGGCAGGAGCAGTACGTCTGGGAATCGCCAGAGCATTGTTGCAGGCTGATGAGGGCTTGCGTCCGGTACTGAAACGGCATGGTCTCCTAACGCGAGATCCGCGGATGAAAGAAAGAAGAAAGTATGGCTTGAAGAAAGCTCGCAAAGCACCTCAATTTTCCAAGCGTTAATAGAGGAGAAGGGTTGTTTACAAAGAGAACCGACACAGGTTCTCTTTTTATTTGTTGAACTACAGTAGATGCTTATTTCCGCTTTCTCACCCTTGTAACAATCAGCCCCTTATTCCCTTCCACTTTCTTAAATTCAAGGTATAGTTTTTTGACCGTTGCATAACTTTTTATAGAAGAAAGATTGCAGGGGAGAGGGACTGGTGGCCATTTCCCGCATTTATGTGGTCAAGGTTCGTTGGAAGAATTTATTAGTCCTGGTGTTGTTAGCGGCCTTTATATTTATAGGCTATACATACCTGGCTGAAAAGATAGCCAATCAAGCAGTGGAAGCTGTTTCATGGGCGGTTGCCAACAAAGTGATAGTAGTAGACCCGGGACATGGCGGGGTAGACGGCGGAGCTGTAGGGCCGGGAGGCACTTTGGAGAAGGATATAAATCTGGCTATAGCTAAGAAACTCAGTTTGATTTTAAGTCAGGCCGGGGCGGCAGTGGTAATGACGCGGGAGACAGACACTGACCTGAGTACACCCGGTAAAAGCTTGAGGGAACGAAAAAGAGAGGACTTGAATAATAGAATCAATCTTGCCCAAAAGCGAAACGCCGACCTTTATATCTGCATTCAGGCGAACAGTTTTGGGCGTATTTGGACGGGAGCGCAAACTTTTTATTATTATAAATCGACAGAAGGGAAAAAACTGGCCAGAGCCATCCAAAGCGAACTGCGTAGAATTTTACGCAATACAAACCGGCGGGCTCAAGGATTGGATACCTACATCCTCCGCAATTTAGATATTCCTACTGTGGTAGTGGAAGTAGGTTTTATCTCCAACCCCCAAGAGGAAAAACTTCTTAACGATCCCACCTATCAATCTAAATTGTCTTGGGCTATATATGCGGGCATTGTCAAGTATTATGCTTCCAACGCAACGGAAAGATGATACCCGCCAAAACCACCGCCTGTACTGAAGGCGGTATTTTTTTTACTGAAAATATTCGGTTAGGGTTAGAGATTTTAATTTTTTGGCAGGAAAAAGAATAGCAAAAAAGTAAAAAATTAAGCAAATAATTATTAAAAACGGAGGGGTGTTTTGGTGCAGGCGGTTTTTGTTAATACCCGGTTAGGTTGGATAGGGGTTACTGCTTCTTCTCGGGGAATAGTTGCTTTGATGCTTCCCCAAAAGAAGCTGGAAACTGAATGTCCCTCCAAGAAGTCGGTTGAACGCGCTGCTCTTCGAGCTTTTCCGTTTATGGATCGTCTCCTTAATGACCTGATTGATTACAGTGATGGCAAAAAGGTGGATTTTTATTATCCTATTGATTGGTCCGGCTATACCCCTTTTCAAAGGGCCGTACTGGAAAAAGTGCGTCAGATTCCTTACGGGCAGGTTCGGTCCTATCGTTGGGTAGCCAGCCAGTTGGGTAAACCTGGAGCAGCACAAGCAGTAGGTCAGGTTCTAAAACGGAACCGAATACCTATCATTTTACCCTGCCATCGGGTAATACAGCGAGACGGCCATTTAGGAGGATTTTCGGCAGGTACTGCTCTAAAGCAAAAACTGTTGGAACTGGAGAGGGCGCGGGCTGACAGGTTTATGAAAAGAGATAACCGGGGAAAATAAGGTGAAGGAGGTATAGCATGGGCCGTTTGGTTTATTCATGTATTGCTCCACACCCCCCATTGATGGTACCTGAAGTGGGGGGCCGCAGTACGGAGAAGGTACAAAATACTATCAGGGCCATGAGAAAGGTTGCTCAACGTCTGGTAGATGCTGATCCTCAAGCGGTAGTATTTTTTACTCCTCACGGACCAATGTTTCAAGATGCCATCAGTATTCTTACCGCTGCGAAACTGGAGGGAGATTTGGGAGAATTCGGTGCACCTCAGGTTCGTTTTAATTGCACCAACGATTTAGAATTGGTAGACTGTATTATCCGGTTGTCCCGGCAGCGAGGTATTCCCATTGTTTCTCTGGATGACAGATCAGCCCGCCAATATCAGGCTGACGTTCGTCTCGATCACGGAATCTTAGTTCCCTTGTATTACCTAAAGGAAGCCGGATTAACGGTTCCCATCGTAGCTATAACCATGGGGCTTCTTCCCCGGGAAGATCTTTTTGCCTTTGGAGTTGCGCTTCAGGAAGGCATAAAGGAAGCAGGGAAGAGAGTAGCTCTAGTGGCAAGCGGAGATCTTTCCCACCGTCTGCTTCCCGGAGCTCCAGCCGGATATAACCCTAAGGGAACGGAATTTGATGAATATATAAAGGAAGCGTTAGAAAAGTTTGATGTTAAAGCCATCGTACAGGTTCCCGAGAATTTGGCGGAGAGTGCCGGGGAATGTGGTCTACGCACCATAATCATGCTCCTGGGAGCCCTCGATGGCTTTCAGGTATCCAGCCGGGTTTACTCTTATGAAGGCCCTTATGGAGTAGGCTATTTGGTAGCGGAACTAATTCCTGAACAACGGCAAGGCAGTAAAAAACTTGTAGAACGCCTGTATGAGGAAAGGAAAAACTACATAGCTGAAATTCGAAAAAAAGAGAGCCCTCTGGTTCGCCTGGCCCGGGAAAGTTTGGAGAATTACATAAGACACGGCCGGATAATCGAACCGCCGACAGATCTGTCAGAGGAAATGAGGGAAAGAGCGGGTGTCTTTGTTTCCATTAAAAAACATGGTATGCTGCGGGGATGTATTGGTACTATAGTACCTACGCGGGAGAATGTAGCTGAAGAAGTGATACACAATGCCATTAAGGCCGGAGTAGAGGATCCCCGTTTCAGTCCCGTAACGCTCGAAGAGTTGCCGGAACTGGTTTACTCCGTTGATGTGCTTAAACCACCTGAGCCGGTGTCAGGGATGGAAGAACTAGATCCTCAACGTTACGGAGTAATCGTGCGCAGCGGATCCAAATCGGGACTTCTGCTTCCTAATTTGGAAGGAATAGATACAGTAGAGGAACAGGTGGAGATCGCTAAACGCAAGGCGGGTATTTTTCCGGGAGAAAAATTTGAGATGGAACGTTTTGAAGTGATCCGCCATACTTAGGAGGCCTCCAGGATGAGGGAAGCTGAATATTACGAAACATTAGCTGAGGAAACGGTCCGGTGCCAACTATGTCCTCACCGGTGTACCATTCGGCCAGGCCAAACCGGAATTTGCCGGGTTAGAGAAAATAGAGAGGGGAGACTTTATTCGCTTAATTACGGTCGGTGTTCCTCTTATGCTCTGGATCCTATTGAGAAAAAACCGCTTTATCACTTTTATCCCGGAAGTTACATTTTCTCTATAGGTACGGTAGGGTGTAATTTTCATTGTGAGTTTTGCCAGAATTGGGGAATCGCTCACGGGAATCCGGAGACCTTATCTGTAACACCGGAACAACTGGTTAAGATTGCCCGGGAAAGACAGCGAGATGAGAACTGCGTAGGTATAGCCTATACTTACTCGGAACCTCTAGTGTGGTACGAGTTTGTCAGGGATACGGCCAAACTGGCCCGGCAGGCAGGACTGAAGAATGTTTTGGTTACCAACGGCTTTATAAACCGGGCACCGTTGCAGGAACTGTTGCCTTATATTGATGCTTTGAACATTGATGTTAAAGGTTTTAGCAACGAATTTTACCGAAAGGTGGTACATGGTGCCTACAAGCCAGTCCTAGAAACGGCGGAAGAGGCTAAAGCGAGGGGCTGCCATGTGGAAATTACCACCCTTTTGGTTCCAGGACTGAATGATGATGAGGAGGAAATCAAAGGACTGGTAGATTGGGTGGCAACTGCTTTGGGGGAAGAGGTTCCTCTTCACTTTTCCCGTTACTTTCCCAGCTATAAAATGAGTTTAGAACCAACTCCCTTGGAAACTCTCCGAGGGGCCCGCGATTTGGCGCGGGAGAAGTTGCTCTATGTCTATATTGGAAACGCTTGGGAGTTGGGAGAAAATGATACCTACTGTCCAAATTGCGGGTGGAAAGTAATTGAGCGTTCTTATTATGCGGTTAGAATAGTCGGATTGAACGGTAGGCAGTGTGCCCGGTGCGGAAAAGAAATAAATGTAATAATTTAGGAGGGATAACCTTGGATCAGTTGCGGAAAGCGGCAGAGATTACTTTACGCGATTGTATGGGAGTAAGGGAAGGAGAAAAGGTGCTCATAGTCATCGATGAAGTTACACGCTCCATAGGTTTGAAGCTGTTTGAAAGAGCAAAGGAATTACGGACGGAGGCAATGCTTGTAGAAATGGTATCCAGAAAGACTCACGGGGAGGAACCACCGGTCGCGGTGGCTGAGGCGATGAAAAGAGTTCAGGTAGTGGTTGCCGCTACTTCCAAGTCCCTTTCTCATACCCAAGCCCGGCAGGAAGCCAACCGGGCGGGGGCTAGAATTGCAAGTATGCCTGGAATTACCCCCGATATAATGGCCCGCACCTTGAATGCTGACTACCGGGAAATAGAAAGGGCCAGTCTCAAATTTGCTTCTTATCTAACCCAGGCCAGTACAGCTCGCATAACTACGGCTGCCGGAACAGATTTGGTTATCGGCTTGGAGGGGCGAGAAGGGAAACCGGATACGGGAATTTATCATGAGCCGGGTTCGTTTGGAAATCTTCCGGCAGGAGAAGCCTATATTGCTCCTGTGGAAGGAACTGCCCGGGGTAAATTGGTGGTGGATGGTTCTATGGCCGGTATAGGGAGATTGAGCCAGCCATTGGAAATGCGGGTAGAAGAAGGAAAAGTTGTGGAAGTAAAAGGAGGGCCAGAAGCTGAACTTTTGCGTCAAATGCTAGAGATGCACGGGGAGCCTGCTTACAACATTGCGGAACTTGGTTTGGGATTGAACGGACGGGCTATACTCAGCGGGGTAGTATTGGAAGATGAAAAAGTACTGGGTACCGTCCACGTTGCTTTGGGTGATAATAGTACTATCGGAGGACGAGTCCAAGTACCCAGCCATTTAGACGGTGTAATTTTGAAACCTACCGTGGAATTAGACGGGGAAATTATTCTCCGGGAAGGAAAATTTGTTTTGTAATCTCATGTAAAAGGGGATAGAATTTTTTGGACGCAAGCATAGGGGCTATCTTTTTTGGGGACTGATAGGAAGTATATGCAATGAACGAAAGGAGAATACTATTGGTAACGGAAAAGTTCAAGCCAAAGGTGAGAAGTAGTGAAGGAATCCGGATTAAAAACGAGCCCCAACCTGACCTTTGCGGATTTAGCAAGGCTATTGCCTGAACTGTACCAGGTAGAAGAAAATTTACATCAGGCGGTTGCATCGGCAGAGGGTCCTGTTGCGGAAATGTGTTCAAGAGTGCTTAGGTCGGGTGGGAAAAGACTGCGTCCAATGCTGGTACTGGCCGCCGGCAAATGTTTTGGCCCTGTCAGTCCTGGAATGATAAAAGTTGCGGTGGCTGTAGAGCTGATACATATGGCTTCTTTAATCCATGATGATGTAATAGACGTTTCTTCCACACGTCGGGGCAGGCCTACGTTAAACGCTTGTTGGGGAAACAGGGTGTCAATTTTAACGGGAGACTTCCTCTTCGCCAAAGCTTTTCGCCTTTTGGTAGAGAATCAACTTTTTGATGTTCTGCGGCTGGTGACACGAACGGTGGAGGATATGTGCGAAGGAGAGGTGGAGCAGGTAATCGGCGAATTTGATATAAATCAAACAGAGGAAAATTATTTTAGCCGTATTAGAAAAAAGACGGCAAATTTGATTGCTATGTGCTGCCAGGCAGGAGCCTTGATAGCTGAAAAAGATCAAGAAAAAGTTGAAGCCTTGTATGAGTATGGCCTGAATCTAGGTTGCGCTTTTCAAATTATTGATGATATTTTAGATTTTATCGGCAAACCGGAACAGCTCGGCAAACCTGCCGGTTTGGATTTGGCACAAGGCAACCTTACTTTACCCGTGCTGGCGTTGCTCAGGGATCCTTTTCACCGGTCGTGGTTGCAAAAGGAATTACTTCAGGACAAGATGGATGGAGAGTTGCGGCAGCGGATAGTGGAGGCGGTGATCAGTTCCGGAGCTCTTGCTTATGCTCGTGCGGTTGCTTCTTATTATCAAAAGAAGGCCAAGCAGGCACTGGCGGTACTGCCTGTTTCGCAGTACCGCAACCTTTTAATGAACCTGGCAGAATTGGTTTTGGTGCGAAGTAATTAATGGAGATGAGCTAAATTGTGCCATGCTGCCGCAGAAAACAGCATATTCTGTGAAAAAGGGCGGCTCTCTTCCCGCCCTTTTTTAATAGAAGTTCGGCTACGGGGCGAACTTCGGGATCGCTGGCTTTGGGATCGGAAAGATACATGGCAAGAAGACCTATAATAACTGTAGCGTGAAAGTTCTTATGGGGTAAATCTACGATGTGAGCAAAGCAGTTATTTAGAAATGTATTCAAGCGTTCCTTACACTGCTGGTTATCGCGGTAATAGGATACAAAATTCAAGTCTCCTTCTAAACGGTCTTCTTGGAGGTCAATCAAGTAATCTAATAAAATATGTAAACCGCAGATCCACGGGAAATAGGCTCTTTTGATTCGAGCTACTTGTTCTGAGGTTAAGTGCGGATTGGAAGCGGCCGCGCTAAGAACAAAAATGCCTAAGGTGGAACCCGTAGCTGCAGCAAACTCCCAGCGGCTAATCCCGGTATACTTTTTTAGATAAGGCGTGGTCCATTGGATCATCTTATCTTCACGGACATCCAATGGTAAATGTTTAAGGGTTTGTAAGTTAGAATAAAGTTCTGCCAAATCTAAAATATCCTCTTTAACTAACGCGTAGGAAGGGAAAGAGGCTATTTGCCGCCGACATTCCCTGACTAGCTCTTCCAGGTAGCCGCCATCCCTCCGGTGCGGAAAGTAGGCGTAGTAATCGGCCATCGGTACGGAAGGATTTAAAGCATCAGTCATGGCCCGGTGAAGTTGACTAAATGCTTTCTCGTTTTCATAACCTAGCCGGTCACACAAGTTATCTAAATAATCGCTGATAGTTTGAAGGGCTACCACAAACCGGGTAAAATTTACGTGATTTACGCCCGGATATAGGGCATAAATGCTTCCTCCTTGAGCATGAAACCTTTTAGATTTTATACTTGCGTGAGCCTGCTCCGCTAGAACCGGGTCAGGAGATAAAGAGGCTTTCTTGTACCATCGACTGAGTTCCGTTTCGACCAAGGGGAATATTTTCTTTACGAATCTGACAACAAGGGCTAACTGAGACGGAAAGTGCAGGTACTTTAACGATGCTGCCATAACCGGACCTCCATACAACTAAAGCTTATTAACAATTTAAGTATACCCGGTCGTCGAATAAAATACAATTTTCTCTCCATAAAACGTAAGCTCCCTGCACGGGAGCTTGTGCTTTTAGAATCGTTCAAAATTTTCTCCGGGAAAAACCTTTTATTTCCCTCCAATCAATACGTTCTGATTCCAGAGCATTTCGTTCGACCAGCGAGGTAGGCTCTTTCCTCGTTAGGGAGTTTTGAGACTCTGTTACATACCTGGAATGCTGGTCTGTTTGATTATTTTTCAGGTGAGTTTCAAATATAGTTAAAATGGACAACAGATTAAGCAGGCTCAGAGACAATAATAAGTGGCGGGGTGTTAATTCTGTTTCCCGCTGTAAAAGGTTCAGACAGAGAGAATAGATGTTTTGAAGGTTGGTAGCATAAGATTTGACTTCTTGGTTCAAAGACAAGTCCTCCTTTAGGAACTTCCGGGTAACTTTAACTCTTACTATAAAGAATTATGCACATGTTGCCTTAATAATTCTTAGTTTCTTAATATTTAATCTCTCATAAACTTTTGGTGCATGCTCTTCATCATTTCATACATTTCATATAAGGTGCGGCTCATGTCATGAAGCATGTTGTACATTTCGCGGTGCATGTGATACATTTCATAGTCATGACTCATGGGCATAGAACCGGGGTACATAAAACCTCCGTGCATGGAGCCCGGGTAACCGCTGCCGGGATATCCCATGTGCATCATTTGTCATTCCTCCTTTTAGAGTTTTGCGGTTATTCCGTTACATTCTATGTAATAAGGATGCTGGTGGTTCGTAGCTGGCATACTTTTTAGTTCTAGAACAGGCCGGGAACATTGGTTAAATCTATTCCCCCGGTAATTTTAGCCATTTCCCGCTTGGCCATTTCTCGGGATTTTTGCATGACCTGGTTGATGGCCGATAACATCTGTTCTTCCAGATCTGATAGTTTTATCTGACGCACGGAAGGGTCAAGTTTAACTTTTTGAACTTCCTGGTGGCCGTTGGCAACGATTGTTATTTTCCCGTTGGCAACACTGGCCTCTACTGTCTTCACCTTTAATTCCTCTCGTACTCTACTGATTTCGTTTTTGAGTTTTTGGGCCTGTTTAAAAAGTTCGTTAAGGTCGGGCATGGATGAACCTCCCTAAAAATTTTTTGTTTGCTTTACCTTACCATTATATTCGACTGCCGTTCATAGTTTCTCAAAACAGGAGAATTTTTTGACGGTGAAGCACACTTGATTTCAGTAACAAAACTTAAAAGCGGTTCGTAATATATCACAGAAGTAAATATGAAGGTCATTTTTTAATGGCTTTTATTTAGGGGCGGAAGGAGGTAAAAGATGCCTCAAGATGGCCCGCAGGGAGATAAGAAACCGAAAAAAGCAAATCCTTTTTCCTTATTTTTAATTTTTGTCTTGCTGGTTTTTTCCGGTGACAAGTCTATAAGCGAGAGCAACCCTTTTCAAATGTTCTTAATTCTAGTTCTCCTGGTACAATCTTACGAGATGCTTAAAATCAAATTTGGGAACATATAAGGATTGTTTTTGTTGCAGATAAACTTTGTCAAGAAAGGAGGTTGAATTTCCATGGCCGGTTCCGGTGGGGGTTTCAATTCCAGGGAAGCTTTTGCCGTCTTTTTGATTTTGGTCCTGTTGTTGTTTTCTGATGGGGGTGCTTTAAAAAAGACTTTACAGGCCTTCAGCCAGACCGTTAACACGTTGAAGAACACCATGGAAGCAGTAGGAGCCAGTGTGGAGGCGCTACAGGCTGCCGTCATTGTCCCTGATGATACCGGCAGTGATGAAGTAACGACTTTGGAAGCTTAATATCCTTAATCATCAGCGGGGGCTACCAAAGTGTAGCCCCTTTTAAATCAATGAATAAAGGCTGCCCTGCGAGCAGCCATCTTTTTGTGCGCTCGGCATGGGTATTGTTATTTCGGCCAACACCTCTCAGGTAAATAAAGCCCTTGGTTTCGCCAATAAGCGAAACCAAGGGCTAATCAGCTTGGTCGAAACATACCGCTATCTTCGTCAATCATCTTGAACCGCCGTATACCGAATCACTTTCTCCTACTCAATTATTCGTCTGCAAATATCAACAGAATCAAGATGAGAAACAGTGCAAAAGCAAACTGAGTACTAAAACCTATTCCGCCCATTAAGGTTGCCCCCCTTAAGTTGTAAGTTGTTAACTGTCAGAAAATAACAACAGGATCAAGATAAGAAACAAAGCAAAAGCTACTTGAGGCCCGAAGAAACCGAAACCTCCACCCATTTAATATCCCCCCTAAATATAGACTGGCAAGTTGTTACTTATCAGCAAATAACAACAGGATTAAGATAAGGAATAAAGCAAAAGCTAATTGAGGTCCGAAGAAGCCGAAGCCGTCAGGCATTGGTTTCCCCCCTTTTATATAAAATTTGACGTTTTTTACTGGTCCTAGAGCGGCAGTCGGGTTAAGAGCAGGAATACTGTGGCACATAAAAAAGCGCACTTTTTTGGTTAGATCACTCAATGGTATACCAAGCTCTTACTTTTCTGCGGACCAGAAGCCGCCGCCGAAACCATCAAAAAGCAGCAGGATCAGAATCAGAAATAACGCAAAGACTACTCTAGGGCCAAAGTAAAAGCCACCCACCTGGAAACCCTCCTTTCTATTGCAGCATATGTTGTGGCTTACTTATTTGTTACTGGCTGAAAAAGTTCCTTAAAAGTTGAGTAGGTTGCTCGAAAGTACCATCCACTATAACGTATGTTTAAAATAAGCCGGTGGTTACAAAAATGAAAAAATTAAAGGTTAACGGGGTATACTTTCCTTTTCTTGAATATATTTAATACGGGTCAGCTTGAAGGAAAGGAGGGAACAGATGCGAAATAAGGATAACCGGGAAGAGTTAGTTAATGAGGAAGGAAACTTGGTTAACAGCCTCCTTGGGTTAATATCCCAGTTGAACATTCAACAAACTGATCCGAGCCTTATAATAATTTATCTTAGTTTAATAAATCTTTTGACTATTGTAAGTCTTATAGGTAGTGAGACTATCCCGCCGGTATATTCCAAGGGGGTTAAGGGGAGCGCAGATGAGGGCGGAGACTTCAGTTCGGCTTTGTTAAGTTTGCTTCCTCTACTGACTGGAAAGACGGAAGGTATGCCCGATTTATCGCTGTTGTCAAACCTGCTGGGTAAAAAGAGCGGGCAGAAAATCAACCCAGCTCTTTTGGGATTGCTTATGAACTTATTGACAGGTGAGACATCTGAAGAGAACCAAGATGAGGGTAAAGAAAATGATAAGGAAGGAGACAAGGGAAAGTCATGATTCCTGGGGAGCCGGGAACTTTTTTTAGGCGATTATTGCATTTTTATACATCGGAGTGTATAATTATAAGCATTAAAAGTAAAATTTATTTGAAATTTTTTAGGAGGAACAACCCATGGTTAAGGCATTAGTGATAGGAGCCACAGGATATGCTGGAGTGGAATTGGTACGTCTCCTCAGCCGGCACCGGCGGGTGCAGTTGGTGGGGGTGACTTCTCAAAGCCATGTAGACAAACCGCTATCTTTCGTTTATCCTCACCTTTCAGGCCATGTTTCGCTTATTTGTAAGGAACAGGAAATGTTGGATAAAATCAGTGAGGCAGATGTAGTTTTTGTGGCTTTGCCTCACGGGTATTCTGCTCCCGTAGTAAGAAAGGCGCTTGATTCAGGAATCAAGGTGATAGATTTGGGGGCCGATTTTCGTTTTGATGAGGCCGATTCGTATGAGGAATGGTATGGTGAGCAGCATAAGGAACCGGAATTGCTGGCTATCTCCGTGTACGGTTTGCCTGAGGTGAATCGGTCGAAAATAAAAGAGGCCCAGTTAATAGCCAATCCCGGATGTTATCCTACCAGTACCCTGCTCGGGCTGGCTCCTCTGGTCAGAGAAAGAATGGTTGACTTGAACTCCATTGTTATTGATTCCAAGTCAGGAATTTCGGGGGCGGGAAGGAAATTAACTTTGGCTACCCATTTTGCTGAGAGTAACGAAAATGTAAGTGCTTATAACGTCGCCCGTCACCGTCATACTCCTGAGATAGAGCAGGAACTGGCCAAATTGGCCGGGGAGAAAGTAAAGGTTACTTTTACTCCTCACCTTATTCCAATGACGCGGGGGATTTTGAGTACCATTTACGCTTCCCTGACTGAAGCGACAAATAGCGATAAGTTACGAGAGATTTACCTTGATTATTACCGGCACGAGCCCTTTATACGCATTTTACCGGAAGAGCAGTGGCCTCATACCAAATGGGTTTACGGGTCAAATTACTGCGACTTGAACCTCCGGGTGGATCACCGGACCAATCGAGTGATAGTTGTATCGGCTATCGACAATCTGGTTAAAGGAGCGGCCGGCCAGGCAGTACAGAATATGAACCTGATGTTTGGATTTCCTGAAACTGAGGGTCTGGAAGTCGTACCGGTGTTTCCGTAAAGCTGCAAATTTTGTGGGAAGTGGAGGAATTATGATGAGACCAGCAGATTATGAAGTGATTTCCGGTGGCGTAACCGCGGTTCCCGGTACTTTGGCCAGCGGGGTATCTTGCGGCTTAAAAGAAAAAGGAAAGGATTTAGCACTAGTTTGCATGGATAAGATTGCCGCTGCGGCTGCTGTCTTTACTACCAACCGGGTGAAGGCGGCACCTGTAATGGTCAGCCAAGAGCATTTGAAGGGTGGAGTTGCTCAGGCTATAGTGGTTAACAGCGGTAATGCCAACGCCTGTACCGGCGTTGAGGGGCTTCAAGATGCGCGGCGTATGGCAGAAATAACGGCTCAAAAACTAAATATTCTCCCCCGTCATGTAGTGGTTGCCTCTACCGGGGTAATTGGGGTTCCCCTGCCTATGGATAAAATTGAAACAGGCATTGAGCGAGCTGTGGCAGAACTTTCCCCGCAGGGAGGAAGAGCGGCGGCAGAAGCTATCATGACTACCGACACGTGCGTCAAAGAATATGCCCTCCGGACGGAAATAGGAGGCCGGGAAGTAACGGTGGGAGGGATGGCCAAAGGAGCGGGAATGATCCATCCCAATATGGCCACCATGTTGGCCTTTATTACTACGGATTTGAATATATCTTCCAAAAGTTTACGAAAAGCTTTATCAACAACGGTTGATCGCTCCTTCAACATGATTACAGTAGATGGAGACACCAGTACCAACGATATGGTAGTACTTCTGGCGAACGGTTTGGCTGGAAATCCTGTTCTTCAAGAGTTTGGCAACGGATGGCAGGAATTTCTTGACGCATTGGAGCATGTATGCGTTGAGCTGGCCAAGATGATTGCCCGGGACGGCGAAGGTGCCACTAAGCTGGTGGAAGTCCGGGTACTAAATGCCCAGAGTGCTGAAGAAGCGAGGAAAGCTGCTAGAGCTATTGCTGCCTCCAATTTGGTCAAGACGGCCTTATTCGGAAACGATGCCAACTGGGGCAGAATTATGGCTGCTTTAGGTTATTCCGGGGCCCAATTTAATCCGGATTTGGTGGAGGTCAGTTTTGCCAGCAATGCCGGGCGGGAGGTGGTAGCGATGAACGGAAGGGGGATTAACTTTAGCGAAGAGCGGGTGGAGAATATTCTGAGAAATGATACGGTACAACTGATAGTTGATTTGAAAGAAGGGGAAGCGGAAGCTACTGCCTGGACCTGCGATTTATCCTATGATTACGTTCGCATCAATGCCGATTATAGAACGTAAGAAAACTGGGGGTAATCGACTTGAGTGCAGAAAAGGTAAATGTGCTGATTGAAGCGCTGCCTTACATAAAAGAGTTTTACGGGAAAACGGTAGTCATAAAATACGGTGGCAGTGCCATGGTGGACTGCCGCTTAAAAGAAGCAGTAATTCAGGATGTAATTTTAATGCGTTATGTGGGTATGAATCCGGTGATAGTGCACGGAGGCGGTCCCGCCATAACCGCCATGCTGGACAGAATGGGTAAAAAAACCGAATTTATAAACGGACTGCGCGTAACCGACAGCGAAACCATGGAAATTGTGGAAATGGTTTTGGTCGGTAAAATCAATCAGGAAATTGTCGCTCTGCTCAATCAACTGGGAGGAAAGGCGGTTGGCTTGAGTGGAAAGGATGGTCAGTTAATTCAAGCAGAGAAGAAATTGGCTAACTGGTATGATGAAAGCGGTCAGGAGGTAACGGCAGACATAGGTTACGTAGGAGAGGTGCGGAAGGTTAATCCGGCGGTGATTGAGACCCTGGTGACGGAAGGGTACATCCCGGTGATCGCTCCTATCGGCGTAGGCCGGCAGGGAGAAACTTACAACATCAATGCCGATTACGTAGCCGGAGCTGTGGCCGGGGCTTTAAAGGCCCATAAGTTAATACTGCTTACCGATGTAGAAGGAATATTTGCCGACTTGGAAGATAAAAAATCCTTGATTTCATGTATTAAAGTTGACGAAGTTCCGGGCTTAATTAACCGCGGAATTATTTCCGGCGGGATGATACCGAAAATCCAGTGCTGTGTAGAGGCTCTAGAAGAAGGAGTTTCCCGGGCACATATAATTAACGGACGCATACCCCATTCCCTTTTGTTGGAAATATTTACCCGAAAAGGGATCGGTACCATGGTGGTTAAGTAATAAAAGATGGATTTTTGATAAGGGAGAGGGTATAAATGAGCAACAAGGAAATTATAGACCAGGGTCGGGAATGTGTAATGAATACCTATAGTCGCTTTCCCGTAACCCTGGTCAGAGGGGAAGGCAGCCGGGTTTGGGACGCAGACGGGAAAGAGTATCTTGATTTTGTAAGCGGTTTGGCGGTCAACTCCCTGGGTCATTGCCACCCCCGGGTGGTAGAAGCGATACAGCGTCAAGCTGAAACTCTGTTGCACTGCTCCAATTTGTACTGGATAGAACCTCAGGTGAAGCTCGCCCGGATGTTAGTAGAGAACTCCGTCTTTGATAAAGTTTTTTTTGCCAACAGTGGGGCCGAAGCCAATGAGGGGGCAATAAAATTGGCCCGGAAATATGCCAAACTGAAATCGGGCCCGGAAAAGTTCGAGATTATCACCATGAAACAATCCTTCCATGGGCGAACGCTGGCTACCCTGACGGCGACAGGGCAGGAAAAATTTCATAAGGGCTTTGAACCTCTTCCGGCGGGTTTCAAATACGTACCTTTTAATGATTTAGATGCTTTGAAGAAGGCTATTTCCAGGCAGACCTGTGCGGTGATGTTGGAACCGATCCAGGGTGAAGGCGGGGTAAATGTGGCCGACCCTGTGTATCTCCGAGGGGTTAAGAATCTTTGTCAAGAACAGGGTCTTCTCTTGATCTTTGATGAAGTACAGTGTGGCATGGGTAGGACGGGGAAGCTTTTTGCCTACGAACATTACGGTGTGGAACCGGACATAATGACCCTGGCCAAAGCTCTGGGGGGCGGGGTTCCCATTGGGGCTTTGCTGGCTAAAGAAGAAGTAGCCCGTGCCTTCCAGCCCGGGGATCATGCCTCAACTTTCGGAGGTAATCCTTTGGCCTGTGCTGCTGGAGTGGCGGCTTTTTCCGCCCTCCTGGAAGAGGACCTGGTTTCTAACGCCGAGAAAGTCGGAGACTACTTTCTCGGTAAACTAGAGGCTTTAAAGGAACGCTTTCCTTTTGTCAAAGAGGTGCGGGGAAAAGGATTGCTGTTGGGAATGGAATTAACGGTCCCCGGCGGCCCGGTGGTTTCATATTGTCTGGAGAAAGGACTGCTGATAAATTGTGCCAATAACTATGTACTGCGCTTCTTACCTCCTCTTAACATTTCCCGGCAAGAGGTGGACCAGGTAACAAGCATACTGGAAGAAGCTTTGATGCATTTGGAAGAGAAAAATGGCATGTAGGGGTTGGGTGAGTTTAGCGAATTTTTGAATAAATGTGCTATAAGGAGGTGTATGCTGGTGACCTACAGCTTGGACGGCAAATTCAAAGGAAGAGATTTTCTAACTCTTTACCATTTCACTCCCGAAGAAATAACTTACTTTTTAGAGGTGGCATTTCAGTTTAAAGAGAAACAAAAAAAGGGAGAGCCTCATCGCGTTCTAGAAGGTAAAACTTTGGGGATGATTTTTCAGAAGCCTTCTACGCGGACACGGGTATCCTTTGAAGTCGGTATGTACCAACTGGGAGGGTTTCCATTATTTCTGAGCAGCCAGGACCTTCAAATTAAAAGAGGTGAGCCAATACAGGACACCGCCCGGGTTCTCAGTCGCTATGTCGACGGCATTATGATAAGGACTTATTCCCAACAGGAAGTGGAAGACCTGGCCCGTTATGCCGATATACCGGTGATTAACGGTCTCACCGATATGTTCCATCCTTGCCAGGTATTGGCCGACCTAATGACTATTCGGGAGAAGAAAGGCGCTTTAGCCGGTTTGAAGCTGGGATATATCGGGGACGGAAACAACGTGGCCAATTCTCTCCTCATCGGAGGAGCGAAGACGGGAATGAAAGTAATTGTCGCATCACCTCCAGGGTACCAGCCTCCTAAACAGGTTGTAGATTGGGCCCGGGAGGACGCCCGGAAGACGGGTGGCGAAATTACGATTACCGAGGATCCTTTGGAGGCGGCGCGGGAGGCGGATGTGTTATACACCGATGTATGGGCCAGTATGGGACAAGAGAAGGAAGCGGTAGAACGCAAAAAAGTGTTTAGCCGCTACCAGATCAACGAGGATTTGCTACACTACGCCCGCCCGGATGCGATTGTTCTCCATTGCCTGCCAGCCCACCGGGGGGAAGAGATTACCGAGGAGGTAATGGAAGGACCTCAATCAGCAATTTTTGATCAGGCGGAGAACAGGCTTCATGCTCAGAAGGCTATTTTGGCTTTGCTTCTTTAAGGTTAGTGCTCAAGTTAAAGTTTTTAAGAAAGGAGAATGGTTGTGGCTAAAAAAGTTGTCTTGGCATATTCGGGTGGACTGGACACTTCTATTATTATCCCCTGGTTAAAAGAAAATTACGGGTACGAGGTAATTGCTATGGTAGCCGATGTGGGGCAGGGGGAAGAGTTGGCTCCTTTACGGGAGAAGGCCACTAAGAGCGGAGCCAGTAAAATCTATATTGAAGATGTGAAGAGGGAATTTGTGGAAGACTTTATTTTTCCGACTTTAAAGGCAGGAGCTATTTATGAAGGAAAGTATCTTCTGGGTACTTCTTTTGCCCGGCCTTTAATTGCTAAAAAATTGGTAGAAATTGCGGAAAAAGAAGGGGCCGAAGCGGTAGCTCACGGAGCCACGGGTAAAGGGAACGACCAGGTGCGTTTTGAGCTTACTGTTAAAGCGCTTAACCCTGATCTCAAAATCATAGCGCCGTGGAGAGAATGGAACATTCGTTCTCGGGAGCAAGCCATTGATTATGCACGGGAAAGGGGCATACCGGTACCGGTTACTAAAGAACATCCCTATAGCATGGACCGCAACCTGTGGCACTTGAGTCATGAAGGAGGAGACCTGGAAGATCCCTGGAACGAGCCTAAGCGACATGTTTACTTAATTATAACTCCTCCGGAGGAAGCTCCCGACCGACCGGAATATGTAGAGATTGAATTTGAAAAAGGAGTGCCTGTAAAGGTTAACGGGAAGGAATATGACCCGGTTGCTCTGGTAGAGTACCTTAACGAAGTTGCCGCCGCTAATGGAGTGGGCATTATCGATATGGTCGAAAACCGGTTGGTGGGTATGAAGTCTCGCGGTGTATACGAGTGCCCTGGAGGTACGGTACTATTCTTGGCTCACCGGGAACTGGAATCCATTACTTTGGACCGGGAGACAATGCACTTTAAGCAAAAGGTAGCGGTTAAATATGCCCAGCTGGTCTATGACGGAATGTGGTATACCCCTTTGAAAGAGGCGTTGGATGCGTTTGTAGACAGTACTCAGCAAACGGTTACCGGGACGGTGCGCATGAAGTTATACAAAGGTAACTGTACTCCTGCCGGTGTCAAATCGCCTTATTCTTTATACCGGGAAGATTTTGCCACCTTTGGGGCGGATGAGGTTTACAACCAGAAGGACGCGGAAGGGTTTATCAATTTGCTGGGTCTTCCTTTAAAAGTACGGGCCATGATGCGGAAAGAAAATCAGGAAGCGTAGGTGGTATAGTTATGAAACTATGGGGAGGGCGGTTTACCAAAGAAACAGACAAAAAGGTGGACGAATTTCATTCGTCCATTTCCTTTGATCAACGATTGTATCGCCAGGATATTTTAGGCAGTATGGCCCATGCTCGTATGCTGGGAACATGCGGCATAATCAGCCAAGAGGAAGCGGATAAGATTATCAAAGGCCTGGAAGAAGTTCTGCAGGATATAGAGGAAGGAAAAGTGGAATTCGATATAACTGCTGAAGATATTCATATGAATATAGAAAGACTTTTAATCGCAAAAATTGGTGATACCGGGAAAAAGCTGCATACCGCCAGAAGCCGCAACGACCAGGTAGCTCTGGATACCCGCATGTATTTAAAAGAAGAGATCAACAACACCGTAAAACTTCTGAAAGAATTACAAAAAGTGTTGGTAGAACTGGCTAAGGAACACCTGGATACCGTTATGCCCGGTTATACTCATTTGCAGAAAGCCCAACCCGTTACCTTGGCTCACCACTTGATGGCTTATTTTGAGATGTTTCAACGGGATGTAGAACGCCTGCTTGACTGCTACCGGCGGACCGATGTTATGCCGTTAGGCTCAGGGGCTCTGGCCGGAACTACTTTTCCCATTGACCGGCAGCAGGTAGCGCGGGAATTGGGTTTTGCAAAGATTTCCGCCAACAGTTTAGACGCCGTAAGTGACCGGGATTTTGTAATTGAGTTTACGGCCGCAGCTTCCCTGATTATGATGCATCTAAGCCGGTTTGCCGAAGAGTTGGTGTTGTGGTCTAGCGATGAGTTTTCTTTTGTGGAGATGGATGATGCTTACAGCACCGGAAGCAGTATTATGCCGCAGAAGAAAAATCCTGATGTAGCGGAACTGGTTAGGGGTAAGACCGGTCGGGTCTACGGCAACCTGGTGGCGATGCTCACCATGATGAAATCTCTTCCTCTGGCCTACAACAAGGATATGCAAGAGGATAAAGAGGCTCTTTTTGATACAATTGATACAGTGCAAGGTTGCCTTAGCGTTTTTATTCCGATGCTCAAAAGCATGCGGGTTAATCGGGAACGCATGCTGGAAAGCACGCGCCGAGGATTCACCAACGCTACGGATGTCGCTGATTATTTGGTGCGCAAAGGACTACCTTTTCGGGATGCCCACCGGGTTGTAGGTCAAATGGTCCTTTTCTGTCTAAGCCGGGGGATTTATCTGGAAGACCTCACATTAGAAGAGTTCCGTCAGTTTTCGGCAGTTATTGATCAGGATATTTTTGAGATGTTGAGCGTAAAGTCCTGTGTCGAACGGAGGAACGTACCGGGAGGACCGGCGCGGGAGCAGGTATTGGAAACTATCAAACGGGCGGAAAAATTAATTGAGAGCGATTATGGACAATAGGAAAAATACTTTACCGGAAAAAAAGGGAATTTTGGTTAGTTTATTGAATAAAGATAGGTCGAGATTTAGGACGGGAGGATGGAAGGAAGATGAAATGGTTAGTTATTCTAATGTACGTCGGTATGCTGCTGGTTGTTGGTTATTTAGGAATGAAGAAAACTCGCACCGTCGATGATTTTTTCTTGGGAAATCGAAGTATCGGTCCTTGGGTTTCGGCCTTTGCCTACGGCACGACCTATTTTTCAGCCGTCTTATTTATCGGGTATGCAGGTAAAGTAGGATGGGGATTTGGCCTTTCTTCCCTGTGGATCGTTTTGGGCAATGCATTAATAGGCAGTTACCTGGCGTGGAAGGTTTTGGCAGGACGTACGAGAGCTATGACTTCCCGGTTAGGAACGCTTACCCTGCCGGAATTTTTGGCGGCACGCTATGACAGCAAAGCTCTGAAAATAGTGGCGGCGCTGATTATTTTTATCTTTTTAGTACCTTATTCTGCTTCGGTCTATATGGGGCTAAGCTATCTTTTTGAAGAGATCTTCGGCATTCCTTTTATTCAAGCTTTACTTTTCATGGCTTTACTTACAGCTTTATACCTGGTGATGGGAGGTTATTTTGCCCTCACGTTAACCGATTTTATTCAAGGTTTAGTTATGATTGGGGGAGTAATCCTGCTGCTGGTTTATGTAGTTGGCAGTCCGCAGGTAGGGGGGATAGGAGCCGCTATCGAAAAGCTGGCCCGGGTTAATCCCCAGTTGGTTAAACCTGTAGGACCGCCAGGAGTGATACCCCTGGTATCACTGGTCATTTTAACCAGTCTGGGTACCTGGGGCCTGCCACAAATGGTACAGAAGTTTTATTCCATCAAAGATGAAAAGTCTATCCCTCAGGCTATTTTTGTTTCCACCGGTTTTGCCTTTTTGATGACTTTTGGCGCCTATTTTACCGGTGCGCTAAGCCGCTTGTTTTTTGAACAGGTACCGCAAGGAAATCCGGATGTAATAATGCCCCAAATAATCAGTCAGGCTTTGCCAGAAGCGGTAGCGGTAGTTATCCTGCTTTTAGTTTTGGCGGCATCTATGTCTACGCTGGCTTCTCTGGTACTAGTTTCAAGTTCTGCAATTGCCATAGATTTGGTGCAGGAAATTATCCCCAATCTGAAAAAAGACAGGGTAGTTTTATTGATGCGGGTACTCTGCGTAGTATTTATAGGGTTGTCCCTGTATATTGCCCTAAAACCCACTATTATTCTGAACCTAATGTCTATATCCTGGGGGACGGTAGCCGGTGCATTTCTGGCTCCTTACCTGTACGGACTGTACTGGAAGGGTGTTACCAGAGCCGGTGCCTGGTCGGGAGTTATCTCCGGCCTGGGCATTTCCTTGGGTCTTTCTCTGCTTAATTGGTTGCAGGTTAAACTTCCTTTTACCGGCGGTCTGAGCATACCGGTTATTGGTTCCTTGGCTATCGTGATACCTCTATTGGTAGTTCCGGCAGTCAGTTGGATTACCGAGGGATATCCGGAAGAACATTTAAAAAGGGTTTTTGGTTACGAAAAATCACAACTTGAATGTGGTAAAGAAGGATTGGTGACGCATGATTTGGGATGAGAAATACGAATGTATACCCCGCGAGGAACTGAGAAAGTTACAGTTGGAAAGGCTGCAGGCTACAGTCAAGCGAGTGTACGAACAAGTTCCTTTCTACAGGAAGGCCTTTGAAGAACGGGGAATCTTGCCCGAGGACATTAAAAGTTTGGAAGACGTGCGGAAATTACCTTTTACTACCAAGGATGACCTCCGTCAAAATTATCCCTATGGTCTTTTTGCAGTTCCTTTGCGGGAGGTGGTTCGTCTACATGCTTCCTCCGGCACTACGGGCAAACCGGTCGTGGTAGGTTATACCCGGCGTGATTTGGAGATATGGACGGAGCTGGTGGCGCGGATGGTTACCCTGGCGGGTGTTACCCAGCAGGATGTAGCCCAGATAGCCTTTAGCTACGGATTGTTTACGGGTGGTTTTGGCCTTCACTACGGGTTGGAGAGAGTGGGGGCTACTGTGGTACCGGCTTCGGGAGGTAATTCGGAAAAACAGATTATGTTAATGCAGGACTTCGGTACTACCGTTTTAGTAAGCACTCCCACATATGCTTTATATCTGGCAGAAGTAGCTGAAAAAATGGGAGTATCTCCTTCCTCTCTCGGAATTCGTCTGGGACTGTTCGGTGGAGAGCCGTGGACGGAGGAAATGCGTCGAGAAATTGAACGGCGCTGGGGTATGAAGGCAACAGATAATTACGGTTTAAGTGAAGTACTGGGTCCGGGTGTGGCCGGTGAATGTCAATATACCCAGGGACAGCACATTGCCGAGGACCATTTTCTGGTGGAAGTAATTGATCCGGAAACCGGGGAGCCTCTGCCCTGGGGTGAGGAAGGTGAACTGGTTTTCACCAGCCTTACCAAAGAAGCGTTTCCGGTTATTCGTTTTCGCACCAAGGATATATCAGTGGTAACGGACGAGCCCTGTTCCTGTGGACGCACCACAGCCCGGATGCGTAAAGTAACCGGGCGTACGGACGATATGCTCATCGTGCGGGGAGTTAATGTCTTCCCCTCCCAGATAGAGAGCGTTTTGATGGAGATAGATGGGTTGGCTCCTCATTATGAAATTCACGTTCATAAGAAAGGTTATTTAGATGAGTTGGAAGTACTGGTAGAAGTTTCCGAAGAAAAATTCAGCGACCGATTCCGAGAGTTGGAAGAACTGGAAAGAACTATAAAACAGAAACTTCATGCGGTACTTTCCATCAATGCCCAGGTGCGGTTGGTTGAACCGCAAACTCTGGCCCGTACGACAGGTAAGGCTAGAAGAGTTTTTGATCATCGTAAAAAGGAGGCGCAGGGACAAGCAGGATGAAGAAGGAATTGTTGACGGGCAACGAAGCTATAGCCAGAGGTGCTTATGAAGCGGGGGTTACGGTGGCAACAGCCTACCCTGGAACTCCCAGTACGGAGATAATTGAGACCATCAGCCAGTATCGGGATATTTATGCGGAGTGGTCTCCCAATGAAAAAGTTGCTCTGGAAGTAGGCATAGGGGCTTCCATAGCGGGGGCTCGCGTACTCGTGGCCATGAAACACGTAGGGGTCAACGTGGCTGCCGATCCGCTGCTCACTTTTTCTTATACCGGAGTGAACGGGGGCCTGGTCTTAGTATCTGCCGACGACCCCGGAATGCACAGTTCACAAAATGAACAGGATAATCGATTTTACGGGCGTTTTGCCAAGATTCCTGTTTTGGAACCCAGTGATAGTCAGGAAGCTAAAGATTTTGTCCGCATAGCTCTGGAAATCAGTGAGCAGTTTGATACTCCGGTTATGTTGCGTATAACCACCCGGATTGCTCACTCCCGGTCGCCGGTGGAACTGGGAGAAAGAATGGTATTTTCCCTAAAGGATTACGAGAAGAACCCACGCAAATACGTCATGATACCCGCTTATGCCCGGCAGCGACATCTGCTGGTCGAGCAACGGCGAAAAGCTTTGGAGGATTATAGTGAGAAAACTCCGCTGAATTTTGTGGAGTGGGGCGATCATAAACTAGGAGTTATTACCAGTGGTGTTTCCTATCAGTATGCAAGGGAAGTAATGGGCAACGTGTCCTATCTGAAGTTAGGAATGACTAATCCTTTACCGCGGAAGCTCATTGAAGACTTTGTCAAACAGGTGGATGAAGTATATGTAGTGGAAGAACTGGAGCCGTTTATGGAGGAACAGATACGTTCTTGGGGGCTGAAGGTTATAGGAAAAGACCTGCTTCCCAGGACGGGGGAATTAAGTCCCGAACTGGTAGCGGAAAAAATCCTGGGAGAAAACATAAAGACAGAGGTAGCTGCTACAGTTGAAGAAGAACTTCCGATGAGACCTCCGACTCTATGTCCCGGCTGTCCTCACCGGGGAGTTTTCTATGTCTTGCGCAAGCTCAAACTTGTGGTTACCGGCGATATAGGTTGCTACACGCTGGGGACACTGCCTCCGTTGGAGAGTTTGGATACGTGCATCTGCATGGGGGCCAGCATCGGTACAGCTTTGGGAATGGAAAAGGCTCGTGGCCGGGAGTTCGCCCGCAAGGTGGTGGCGGTTATAGGAGATTCAACTTTTATGCACTCCGGAATTACAGGATTGTTAGATGTAGTCTATAATCTAGGAACAGTTACTACCATAATTCTTGACAACAGCACTACCGCCATGACCGGTCATCAAGATCATCCCGGCACCGGAATAACGGTTAAGAAGCAATCGAGCAAACCGGTAGACCTGCCGGCTTTGATCAAGGCCTTGGGAATAGAGCGAGTACAGGTAGTCGATCCTTATGACCTGAAACAATTAGAAGATATAGTCCGCCAAGAAGTATCGGCTGATGAACCTTCTGTTGTTATTACCCGCCGTGCCTGCATTTTACTGGATAAAAAGAAGGAAGGTCAGGCCTATGAGGTCGAACTTGATAAATGTACCGGCTGTAAATCCTGTATGAAGTTGGGATGTCCCAGTATAGCCTTCAGGGAGAACACTGCCCAGATAGATGATACCTTGTGTAATGGTTGCGGTTTATGCAGTCAGGTATGCAAATTCGGAGCTATCAGGAAGGCGGGTGAAGCAGGTGAGTAAACCGGTGACTAATGTTTTGTTGGTGGGAGTAGGTGGCCAGGGAACGGTGCTGGCCGGCAAAGTTTTGAGTGAGGCGGCCCTGCATCAAGGAGGCGAGGTTAAGCTTTCGGAGATTCACGGAATGTCCCAGCGGGGAGGCAGTGTAGTCACCCAGGTGCGTTTTGGGCCAAAAGTCTATTCTCCTATCATTAAAAAAGGTGAAGCCGATTTAATTGTGGCTTTTGAAAAAATGGAAGGGCTGAGGTGGATTCCTTTCCTGAGCCCCTCAGGAAGAATTATTGTTAATGACAGGGCTATAGAGCCGATGCCGGTTATTATCGGAGCGGCCCGTTATTTTCCCGATGTTATAGACCGTATTAAGCGAAGGGCAAAGGAAACTATAGTGGTTAATGCTTCCGACATGGCCATGGAGTGCGGCAATATCAAAGCCGCCAATATGGTAATGATGGGCGTGGCGGCCAAATTTCTGAAAATACGGAAAGAAATCTGGCTGGAAGTCTTGGCGAAAACGGTACCCCAGAGAACCTTGGAAGTTAACCAGAAAGCTTTTCTGGCTGGATTTGCCTATGAGGGTTTCTAAGCGGAAAAGTGCAGGCTGGGAGGGAACTAATTTTGTATATTGTTGCCGTGAAAGATACTACTTTTTGGCAGCGTTGTGAAAACGAACTGGAAGTTGCTGAATTAGTTAAAAAACTAATGTCTGAGTATCCTCAAGAGCGGATAATTGTAGCAGAGGAACTGGATCTGGTTGTTCTGGAAGGAGAGATACAGTTGCTGGAAGAAGAGCCGGCAACGTAGATGTTTGCCGAAAATTGTGATATAATAGGATAAGAAGCAGTACTAATACGCCCCTTCGGGGTAGAGCCCTAGAGGCCAGTATTAGTAGCTGCTTTTTTTATAAAGAATCGTAAAGTGAGGTTTAAAAACGTGCCGGAGAACATTAAGTTGCTTCTGATTTTTTTAGTAGCCGTTGTGCTTCCCCTTAACTTTTTCTTGAAACTATTGACTTACTGGAGAGTTCCGCGGTTAATTCGGTATATTTTAGGAATAATTTTTATTTTCCTGTTAAGTGAATTGGTAGCTAGGTGGCTGTACGGCTAGGATTATTTTTCGCGCGGCATACAGATTATCTCTTTTATTCGGGTATCAAAAAAACTATGAGAATGTGCCGGTAATATTACCGCGGCCGCATCGGCACCTCTCCCGGTCCCCCCTACGGCCACTACTTCTTGTCCATAGGGAATAAGGCCGGCATCCAGAGCCATTATGGCAACTTCAACGCAAACCTTTACTCCCTGGCCAAAAATTCGGAGCGTATTGGCTATTATCTCTGCCGGATACACACCTCCAAACTTAAATCGCAGGGCTCTATCCAATCCTGCCATGAGGTGGGTAGTGGTAAGCACTTTAACCCCTTTTTCCTGCAATTCTTGCCTAGTCTCTGCCGGCATTTCATCTATTCCCGGTTCACTAAAGCCTACATGGTGGGTGACACAAACTATCTCTAAACCGTGACCCAGGAATTTCTTTGCAGTTTCTCCCGTATTGGAGGCTACCACCACATGTTTAATTCCCAGCTCCTTGGCCCTTTTGACGGCCAGCTCTACGGTCGCGTCAGTGTTTTGTATACCTTTTTTATCCCAGTACAACTTTATTACCCCCTCTCATTGCTATATTTTACCGGAGGAATGGATTGTTTACAACAGCGAACTTTTCCTTTGCCAGTATACTAGGAAAGGGTAAGGGTTAATCCACCGCTTTAGCGGTGTTTCCATGCCGAAGTGAAGATGGTCCGGTGTGCCTTCCGCATTTCCCGTGTGGCCTACATATCCCAGAACAGTACCTTTTTCTATTTTGTCGCCTTGTTGGATACCGGGAGCGTAGGATTGGAGGTGGGCGTAATAATAGTAGATTCCGTCCTCCCCTCTAAGTCCTATCCGCCAGCCTCCCAGGCGATTCCAACCTTTGCGTTCAATGATTCCGTCGGTTACTGCATAAAGGGGGGTTCCAGGCGGAGCAAAAATGTCAGTTCCCTGGTGTCTGCGTTTTCCTCCGTCCCGTTCGGCACCCCAGGTATCCATAAAATAAACTTTATGTTTGCCTACCGGAAAATAATATCTTTTTGAAAACAGATAAGAAACTTTTTTTAACGAATGATAACGCTGCCAAATTTGAAAAGCTCGAACGGGGTGAGGAATGACCGTCAGCAGGTTCAGGAAAGAATTGGTCGGATGCTTGGTCAGCTTCAAAGCTAAGGCGGTAATTTGGGTGTCCTCTGAGGAACCGGAAATAACACCTTTTTCCTTTTGGACCTGGTAGAAGGCCGCCAGAAGCTCCCATGGGATTCCATTGTCGGCCTCCAGTTCTTGACAAGTTTCTACCAACGGAATTGGTAATTGGGAAAGTTTTTCATACTGGAGATCTCGGTTTTGGTACAGATAGCCGATTGCTATTCCTAGAGCGATTATTATGGTTATTTTCAGGAAAGCAGTCTTAGCCTTTCGAGATGACAACCATATAATTGGCCTCATGTGATCTCCCCCCATGGATAAAGGTTTTTCCATATAAAACAACTATTCTCCCGAACAGGTCTTTATGAATAGGAGCCAATTGCGCTGTGCGGAAGCAAGCACAAATAGGTCGTTTTAGGGTATCAAACAAAACATCTTACCCCAA